>NZ_SCFT01000011.1:0-60157 GCF_016617655.1 Erysipelothrix sp. strain 2 (EsS2-7-Brazil) | reverse complement strand
TGGTCTTTCATTTTTTTATCTAATTGTTTATACTTCATATGGGAGCTCCTTTTAGTCGGGTGGGCTCCTTTTATTATACAAAAACAACCGCACCTTGGGTGGTGCGGTTGAGATTTGAATTTAGGAACGGCTAATTAGCCGTTTTCTTTTGCATAAGTGGAAAAAGAAGTGTTTGAATCAACGTCCTTCACTTGATAAAGTAAAAGTGCAGGGGGGATGATTATGAAATCTAAATGGTTTATTATGCTTTTAAGTTTTGTGCTGCTTGGTGGATGTTCGACACAATCATCGCAGGAGCAAACAAAATCTGAAGTCGCACTGATTACAGATATCGGAACGATTGATGACCACTCATTTAATCAAGAGTCGTGGGAAGGGATTATCGATTTTTGTAAGGATCACAATGTCTCGTATAAGTATTACCGTCCTGAGAATAAAGATGATATTGCATTCTATAACGAAATTCAAAAAGCGATTGAAGAAGGGGGCGCAAAAGTTGTTGTATTACCAGGATTCTATTTTGAATCGACCGCAGCAAAAATTCAAGATGACTTCCCTAATGTCAAGTTCATATTGATCGATGCACTTCCAAAGGCCAATGAGGCCGGTGAGGTTGTGATTCGCGACAATCTTGTTCCCGTACTTTTTAGAGAAGAACAAGCAGCATATCTTGCAGGCTTTGTCACCGCACTTGAAGGATATACTAACGTAGGGTTTGTTGGCGGCGCAAAAATTCCAGCTGTAGAACGCTATGGAATGGGATTTGTGAAAGGTTTACAAGATGGTGCAAAAAGTAAGGATAAAGTTATTCATTTAAAGTATAAGTATTCAGGAACATTTGAACCATCCACGGAGATACAAATGTTAGGATCGAGTTGGTATAATGAGGGAACAGAAATTATTTTTGCCTCTGCAGGTGGTGCAGGACAATCAATTATTAAGGCAGCAGAAGATGCTGACAAGCGATTTATTGGGGTTGATGTGGACCAGTCATATATGAGCGATAAGGTTGCGTTTTCTGCAACAAAAGGGATTCGAAAAACGGTTAAAAATCTTCTCGAGGCAAACTATAAACAAGAATTTCCGGGTGGAAAACGTTTAATCGTAGATCTCTTGCATGATGGTGTTGGTCTCGCTTATAAAGAAGATCGATTGAAAGAAATCAATAAAAACCAGGTTGATACGCTTATTGAAAATACGATGCAATTGATCCAGTCCAAAGAACTGATTATCCAAACGGAACATGATGAAAGCGGGGCTATTTTTTCAGATGAAAGTCAATTTTCAAATTTACAAATCGAATACTATCGCTGAGCATGAAGCTCAGCGATTCGTATGTATCCCATTATTGAAAGCGCTTGCTAAACTGTGTTGAAAATGCTAAAATTTAGGTGAACATCAATCATATTCTACCAAGGGGATCATTGAAGTTAGAACCCATCACAAAGGGTTAATTACCACACAAATGATACAATCTATGCGCTTCAATTGAGTAAAATATGATGGTTTAAAGTAAAAAAATAATATGGGGATGATGCTTATGAAAAATCGACAATCAAATATCAAGTCTGCTTGATATTTTTATTATTTAAATTTTACTGTTTTATAGGTCTTTTTTTGTGTATGATATGTTTAAGGAGTGTAAGGGAATATGAAAAATATTGTTGAAATGAATCATATCACCAAGACGTTTCCAGGCATTAGAGCCAATGATGACGTCACAATTTCACTTCGTGAAGGGGAAATTCTAGCGCTACTGGGTGAGAATGGCGCTGGTAAGTCAACGTTGATGTCTGTGTTGTTTGGAATGTATCAACCAGATTCAGGGGAGATTGTCATTCGTGACAAAGTAACCCAAATCAATAACCCTCATGAGGCTACCTACCATAAAATTGGAATGGTACATCAGCATTTTAAATTAGTAGATAACTTTACGGTTACAGAAAATATTATTTTAGGCGTTGAAACCGTTGAGCGCGGCATGGTCCGTCTTGCGGAAGCTCGAAAAGACATCATTGAGTTAAGTAATCGATACAATTTAAATGTTGATCCGGATGCGAAAATATCTGATATATCTGTTGGAATGCAACAACGTGTTGAAATTTTAAAATTACTTTACCGTGAGAGTGATGTCATGATTTTCGATGAACCAACGGCTGTTTTGACACCTCAAGAGATTCAAGAGTTAATGGCAATTATGAAACAACTTCGATCGGAAGGCAAATCAATTATTTTTATTACGCATAAATTAAATGAGATTAAAGAAGTTGCCGATCGTGTGTCAGTTTTACGTAAAGGAAAATTTATTGGGACTGTTAATGTTAAAGATGTGACCGTCGATGAAATGTCCGAAATGATGGTTGGTCGAAAAATAGATTTAAATATTGATATGAAACCACAAGAACGTGGTGAAGTTGTTTTAGAAGTTACAAATATTAATGTGGCTTCATCCCATGGAAATCATGATGCTGTAAAAGCTGCTTCTTTTGCATTGCATGAGGGTGAAATTGTAAGTATTGCAGGGATTGAAGGGAATGGGCAACATGAGTTGGTTTATGCAATTGCAGGGATGCTACCCATAACTCAAGGAGAGATTGTGCTCAAAGGGGAAAGTATTGAAGATAAATCGATACGATACCGAAATACACATGGTATCTCGCATATCCCTGAGGACCGTCACAAAGATGGCTTAGTCCTTGATTATAAATTAGATTATAATCTCGTCTTAAAACAATATTTTACAGATCGATTCCAAAAAAACGGGATGCTCCGATTTGATAAAATTGAAACATACGCTCGTAAAATGATTGAGAAATTTGATATTCGTAGCTCAAAAGGACCAAGTTCTGTTGTGCGCAGTATGTCGGGTGGAAATCAACAGAAAGCAATTCTTGCCCGTGAAATTGATATGGGTTCTGAGGTTCTGATGGCAGTTCAACCAACGCGAGGTTTGGATGTAGGAGCAATTGAATATATTCATAATCAGCTTGTGGCTCAACGTGATGCTGGAAAGTCAGTGCTTTTAGTATCTTATGAGTTATCTGAAATTATGAACATTAGTGACCGGATCCTCGTAATGTATAACGGAGAGTTTGTAGGTGAATTTAAGCCGGAAGATATTACGCAACAAGAACTGGGCTTATATATGGCTGGAGCAAAGCGGGGTACTCTAAATGGCAAAAACTAGTTTAATTGGAAAAAAAATTAAAGATTTTTTCGCAAATGAAGGCAATCATGCAGTAATTGCATCTTTTCTTGCAATCATCATTGGTTTGTTTGTTGGATTTTTAGTGATCCTTTTGACAACGCCACAATATTCACTCAGTGCATTTTGGATTATTCTTAAAGGTGGTTTCCATCATAATTTACGCGGTATGGGTAACGTTCTATTCCGTGCTGCGCCGATTATTCTAACGGGATTATCCGTCGGATTTGCATTTAAAACGGGTCTCTTTAATATCGGAGCCTCCGGACAATTCACGGTTGGTGCCTTTACTGCCGTATATATTGGTGTGAACTGGACATGGATGCCTGCTGGAACTGGTTGGATTGTCGGATTAATTGGTGGAGCACTTGCAGGAGCGCTATGGGGTGCGATTGTTGGTGTTTTAAAGGCTTATCGAAATGTGAATGAAGTTATTGCTTCGATTATGCTGAACTATATAGGAATGTACGCAGTAAATTATCTAATTACTAATACGGCATTTGATTCCGTTCATTCAAGAACCTTACCGCCTGTCAATGCATATTTACCGGTACTTGGTTTGAATAAAATTTTTCCAAGATCATCAGTAAATATTGGTATTGTTATTGCGATTGTTATGGCAATTCTAATCTACATTGTTTTAGAAAAAACGAAATTCGGATTTGAACTCAAGGCAGTAGGGTATAATCGCCATGCAAGTCGTTACGCAGGAATTAATGAAAAAAAATCAATTATTCTCTCGATGACAATTGCTGGAGCGCTTGCTGGCCTTGGAGGTGCAGTAATGTATCTTGCAAATGTTGGAAAATACATGGATGTCCTCAATGTTCTTTTAACAGAAGGTTTTGATGGTATTTCCGTCGCATTACTTGCACAAAGCAATCCGATTGGTATTATTCTTTCGGGTCTATTCATCGCACATATTACGTATGGTGGTAATAATCTTCAATTATTCGGTCTTGAACCTGAAATTATTTCTGTTATCACCGCAACAATTATTTATGTGAGCGCACTAACAATACTTCTTAAGGGATTTATTGCGAAAGTGACTAAAAATTCCGGAGGTGATAACTGATGAACACACTCGCATTTATTGTTCAACAGATGTTGTATGTTGCGATTCCATTATTGGTTGTTTCACTTGGAGGACTTTTCTCTGAACGTGGTGGAATTGTCAATATCGCTTTAGAAGGGATTATGGTTTTTGGTACCTTCTTTGGAGTTATCACTCTCTTTTTCCTTCAAAATCATATGTCAGGTCAATTGCTGTATATTGTTGCAATGTTAGCATCCATCCTTGCAGGACTTGCGATGGGAGCAGTTCATGCCTTCGCGGCAATTAATATGAATGCAGACCAAACCATTAGTGGGACTGCGATTAATATGTTTGCTCCGGCATTCACGGTATATATTGCGCGACTTTTATATTCTGTAAAAGAAATTCCTTTTAGAAATGAGTTCCTCATTCGAAAAGTACCATTCTTATCAGAAATCCCAATCGTTGGAAAACTGTTTTTTACAAACGCGTATATTTCTACCTATATTGGTATTGCAATACTTTTTATCGCAACTTTTGTTATCTATAAAACACGCTTTGGATTACGTTTACGATCTGCTGGAGAAAATCCTCATGCACTTGATGCTGCAGGTGGAAATGTAAAACGAATTCGCTGGGCGGGTGTTCTTATTTCTGGAGCATTGGCTGGTCTTGGTGGACTTATTATCACAGTTCCAATCAGTACTTCATTTACGGGAACAGCCAATGGATATGGGTTCCTTGCATTAGCAATTCTTATTTTCGGACAATGGAGACCGAAGACGATCTTCTTCTCATCGCTATTTTTCGCACTTGCGCTAACGCTTTCAAATGTTTATTCGGGAATACCGTTCTTGAATGGGCTTGGAATTCCTGATCAAGTATTTAAAATGTTGCCATATATTGCGACTTTAGTCGTACTTGTATTCACATCTAAGAAATCTGCCGCACCTAAAGCTGCGGGTCAACCTTATGATGCAGGGAAACGTTAAATTAGAATATTAAAAGAAAAAAGGTATGATTTTCTAGGAGAGAATCATACCTTTTTATGTGGAAATGTATTTTAAAACAGAAAACATTGAATTCCATAGAGTCTATTTATTTTCGCTAATATTGTGAAGAAGTTCTAATTTTAGGTCATAGAGTTTTTGCGACAAATCAACGTAGTAGCGGTGAGGGTAGTGAAGACGTTTAACCTCATCCCAAATTGTTTCCAATTCTTTTTGCGAATATAGAGCGATTTCTTCAAGATTGGGTAGTTCATAAACACATTTACCATTTTGATAAATGGGAACTTGTAATTCTCTGACTTGATAATCGGTAAGTGTTTTTTTCTTCCAAGGCGCTGATGGATCAAAGATTGTAATCGTATCTGTTGGAATAATCTCATCTGCAAGTGCAATGTAATCTGCAAGTGCCTTGTTTGTATGATTATCATAAAAACGATAGAGACGTTTATAACTTGGGTTTGTAATTTTTTCGATGTTTTCGCTGACTTTAATTTTAGGTGTCAGGGTTCCATCTGAATGTTCTTGGGCAACTAACTTGTAGACGCCTCCCAAGACTGGCTCAGATTTAGAAGTTATCAAATTTTCGCCAACACCAAATGAATCAATTTGTGCACCTTGGTAAATGAGGTCGTCGATGAGATATTCATCAAGAGAGTTTGAAGCCATAATCTTACAATCTTCAAGTCCTGCCTCATCAAGCATTTTGCGCGCTTCCTTGGATAGGTAGGCGAGGTCACCGGAGTCGAGTCGAATGGCTTTAAGGCGGTATCCATTTGGAATTAGATATTCATGTGCAACACGTATTGCGTTAGGGATACCGGATCCTAATGTATCATAGGTATCAACTAGAAAAATTGCATTATCTGGATTAATTTCCGCAAAAGACATAAACGCTTCAAATTCAGAATCATGAAGTTGAATATACGAGTGTGCCATAGTTCCAGAAACATTGGCTCCGTATTGATAACCAGCAAGCGTGTGCGATGTCCCGATACATCCAGCGATGATTGCAGCACGTGCTCCATCGACCGAAGAATCATAACCATGTGCACGACGTGCGCCAAATTCAAGGACAGCACGTCCTCGGGCTGCATTTACAATGCGACTCGCTTTAGTTGTCACTAAAGTAGAATAGTTGATGGATAACAAGAGCAGTGTTTCGATAAGCTGTGCTTCGATCACGGTACCCCGCACCGTTACAAGGGGTTCATTTTGGAAGACTACAGTTCCATCTTCCACTGCCCAAATATCGAGATTTAATTCTAAGTTTAATAAATAATCAAGAAATTTCGGATCTGTAAAGCCTTGTTCATAAAGATAATCAATATGATCCTGTGTAAATTTAAAATTATTAATTGTTTCGATAAGTTTGCTTAAGCCATTGAAAATGAGATAGCCCCCTTGGTTTGGTATTTTACGGGTAAACATATCAAAATAAACAATTTCTTCATGTCGGTTTTGTTTGAAATATGTATAAGCCATCGTAAATTCATATAAGTCAGTCAAAAAGACTGCATCATTAGGTTTTATCATTCTGTCACCGTTCTTTCTATTTACATCATATTGATGTACAATGCTATTATATTGTATCATTTTTTGGAGGATGTATCATGAATGAAGAATTAATATTAAAAAATGGCATAAAGGTTTATCAAATTAATGAAGAAAAGTTTCATGAAGTGTATCTTTCGTTAAAAATTGTATTTAAGCTTGAATCACGAACAAATACGATTGCTAATTTATTAACACGTATGATGGGAGACCGATTGATAGAAAACCCTACAAAAACATCACTGGCACAGCGACACGATATGTTGTACGGGGCGAAGACCAGTGCTCTAACGTATACCCTTGGCACGTATCAAGTTATTGACCTTGGAATTAAAATGATTCATGAGCGATTCACAAATGAATCGTTGCTTGATCAACAAATTAAGTTGCTTAAGGATATGTATCTGTATCCACTTCTTTCTGAACAAACCCTTGAAGAGGCTAAGAAAAATTTACGTATTAGTCACATGCACATCAAAGAAAATGCATCCCAAAATGCTTTGGTTAAGAGTTTTAAGTATGCGGGCGAGGGGCAATTATTTGGATTAAGTGCTTTTGGTGATTTAGAAGATTTGGACACCATTACCTTAGCAGAAATTCAAAATTTCCATACACGTTGCATTCAAGAATTTAATAAACAAATCTATCTAGTTGGAGGTATTGATCGTGAGTGTAATTTCGATGCATTTACAGTAGGTCATTCAATGCCCATAAATGAAGCGTTATTAAAAACCAAAATTACAAACGCGTATCTTGAGGAACGTTATAAAGGAAGTCAAAGTGAGCTGGTATGTGTTTATGAAACAAGCATCACACCTTATGACGATTTATATTATGCATATTTGGTATTTATCGCATATTTAGGTCAACTTCCAACATCACTTTTATTTCAAAATATTCGCGAGAAACATAGCTTATGTTATTCAATCTATGCATCGCGTCAAGTCTATGATGGAATTTTCTATATTGCGACAGGCGTAAGTGATAAAAATGTTGAGAAAGCAATATCATTGATTGACGAGCAATTTGACTTGATTCGTGAGGAGCCTTTAGATCTTAAAGCAGCGATTAATTACTTAGATCTTTCATTGGAAGGCAATACAGAACGAATTAAGAGTATTGCAGATCATACCTTTAGAAACAATATGTTAGAGGTGAATGAATCCATTGAATCAATGCAAGAAAAAATTCGTGCTGTAACAGAAGCGGATGTGAAAGCCGTACTAGAAAAAATTACAAAACCGTTTATCTTTGCGTATCGAGGTGAAACTAATGAAAACAATTAAGAACGATTTTAACGAAAAAGTGTATACATTTACGACACCTAGTGGCTTGAGCGTTACTGTAGTGCATCGACCCGGATTTAAGCGGTCCAGCGCAGTTTACGGAACGCCATTTGGTGCATTAAATCTCAAACAGAGTTTGAACGGAACTGTTGTTGAGCACAAGTCAGGGGTTGCACACTTCTTAGAACATAAACTTTTTGAAGATGAGAGCAAAGACATTTTGAGTCAGTTTGCGGAACTTGGTGCAAGCGGTAATGCTTTTACTTCTTATGAACAAACGATGTATTATTTTGGGCATAACGGTGATTTAGAAGCGCCATTACGCTTGTTGATTCAATTTGTGAGTAAGTTTAGTGTAAGTGAAGCCAGTGTTGAAAAAGAGAAGGGTATTATCATCGAAGAGATTAAAATGTATGAACAGATGCCGGATATGCGTTTATTAAACGAAACGTATGTAAATCTATTTCACCACTATCCCTTTATCTATGACATTGCGGGAACAGAACAAAGTGTGACAGAAACGACACGTGCTGATTTACTTAGAGCATTTGAAATGAATTATTCAGATCATCGTATGGCATTGACGATTGTAACGCCTATGGATCCACAAAAGGTGGCGGACATTGTACTTGAAGAAACTGAATGTCATCTTGCATCCGAGGAAGAAGTGGTTGATTTTTTTGATGAAGAACCGTATAGTGTAGCGATTAAAGAGCGCGAAATTCAGGGAGATGTTGAAGTTCCTAAGATGACTTATTCCTTTAAGTTTCCATATAACCGGAATCATAAGCTTAAAGATGAATTTTTAATTCGTATGTTATTGGAAATGAACTTTTCGGAAATGATTCCAGACTATCAGGTTTGGCTTGATGAAGGTATTGTTTCGAACTCATATGGTTATGATGTTGATATTCGTGAGTCCTTTGGAGTCATCTATTTTGTGAATGAAGGCCATAAACACGAAGCGTTTAAAGCGATTATCAAAGAACGCATGGCTCATATTAAACATGATGAAGCGTTATTTAATCAGTTAAAGAAGCGTTATTATGGTGAAATGATTATGTCATTAAGTAAAACTGATGAGCTCGCCATTACGTTGGGCCGAGCACACTTCGATGGGATTTCGTATTTTGAATATTTAGAAATGATTCGAGACTTATCCTATGATGCACTCGTAGAAATTGTGGGTGTGATTTTAGACAGTGACGATACGTTTTTACGAATGATTCATACAAATAACTAAGTTAGATTCTCAAGAATCTAACTTTTTTGTTGTATTTACAAAAAAATATTTAGGATATTTATAATTTGAAGTAAATTTATATTTGTGGGCAATTCCACACAAAAAATAAAAGGAGGATACTATGAATTTTGTCCAATTGGTTGGTCACATAGAAACTATGCCTGTGCCAATAGAAGATCACTCAAATGAGAGTTATGCATTGATGCACGTTAGTGTTACTTCAAATTTTAGAACTCCGACAGGGATTTTTAGAAAGGATACCTTCCCAATTCTACTTTGGCGGGGTGCAAGTGAGACGACGACAAACTCTTGTAAACCGGGGAGTTTAATCTCTGTAAAAGGTCGATTGGAAATTAATGATGATCAATTCATCTTAATTGCAGAACATCTTGAGTTCTTGTACCCGAAAGAGTACCCAAGAGAGTGATTTTTTTGTATAATAGAAAGTAGGTGATAAAATGAAAAATTATTTGGAAATGTGTCAATTTGTATTAGACCACGGTTCACTACGAGAAGATCGTACGGGAACGGGTACAAAGGGTGTTTTTGGCTATCAGATGCGTTTTGATTTAAGCAAGGGATTTCCCTTGCTTACTACTAAAAAAGTTCATTTTCCATCGTTAGCGAAAGAGCTACTGTGGTTTGTGAGTGGCGACACCAATATTAAATGGCTTGTCGAGAATAAAGTCCGAATTTGGAATGAATGGCCTTACGAACTTTATAAAAAATCTGAAGATTACAAGGGTGAATCGATGGATGAATTTATTCAACACATTCTTGAAGATGATGTATTTGCGCAAAAACATGGGGAATTAGGACCCGTTTACGGCAAGCAATGGCGTGATTTTGGGGGCGTTGACCAATTAAATAATGTCATTGAAACAATAAAAACAAATCCATACTCACGTCGTATTATTATGAGTGCTTGGAATCCTACGGAGGTTGATCAAATGGCATTGCCACCGTGTCACGCATTTATGCAGTTTTATGTAAGCAATGACCAAAAATTATCATTGCAACTTTATCAGCGCAGTGCGGATGTGTTTTTAGGTGTTCCATTTAATATTGCTTCATATGCGTTGTTGTTACATATGATTGCTAAAGTGTGTGATTTGGAGGTAGGAGAGTTCGTTCATACCTTTGGAGATTTACATATCTATAACGATCACTATGATGCAGTTCAATTGCAACTAGCACGTGAACCAAAATCTTTACCACAACTGGTTATCCATGGAAACCAAGAGAAAATTACGGATTTCAAGTTTGAAGATTTTGAAGTGGTTGGCTATGATCCACATCCACTAATTAAAGCTAAGGTGAGTGTGTGATGATAAAAATCATTGTTGCAATGAACCAACATCGTACGATTGGCTTGAATGGCTCAATGCCGTGGCATAATAAAGAGGATCTCCAACATTTTCGCAAAACAACTTTAAATCAAAAAGTGATTATGGGGCGAAAAACGTTTGAAGGTCTTCCAAAGAAACTCGATAATCGAGAAATATATGTTGTAACACGTAACACTTTGATTGAAAATGCAATTCCAGATCTTAGGGCATTTTTAATTCAACATCAAAATTCCAAAGAAACTATTTTTATCGCAGGTGGCGGCGAAATTTATGCTCAAAGTTTACCTTTTGCTCACGAATTAATCATTTCGTATATACCAAATGATGTGATTGGTGATACATTTTTTCCAGATTTTTCTGATTTAGAATTCAAGATCAAGAATCAGGTTGAATATAGTACTTTTAAACAAGTTACTTACGAGAGGATATAATTATGACTATAGTAGAAATTATTGAAAAAAAACGTGATGGTTTTGAGTTAAGCCAAGAAGAAATTAGTTTTTGGATTAACGGAGTTACTAAAGGTACGGTTAAAGATTATCAAACCAGTGCTTTACTCATGGCAATTGTGCTCAAAGGGATGAGTTTGGATGAAACAACTGCGCTAACGGATGCGATGATGCGTAGTGGTGATATCATTGATTTATCATCCATTGTAGGGAAAAAAGTTGATAAACATTCCACGGGTGGAGTTGGCGATAAAACAACAATTATCTTAAGCCCAATTGTAGCGGCAGCCGGTGCCAAAGTTGCGAAAATGAGTGGTAGAGGATTAGGACATACAGGTGGAACACTCGACAAATTAGAATCAATCCCTGGGTTTAATATTGAAGTGTCCAGTCAAGATTTTATTGATCAAGTAAATGCAATCAATCTAGCGGTTATTGGTCAAACTGGAAATTTAGTTTATGCAGATAAGGTCCTCTATGCGCTTCGCGATGTTACTGGAACGGTAAATGCAATTCCTTTAATTGCATCGTCAATTATGTCAAAAAAACTAGCAGGTGGTGCTGACTGTATTTTGCTAGATGTGAAATACGGTGAAGGTGCTTTTATGAAGACTGTAGAAGATGCTCGCGAATTAGCGGACACCATGATTACAATTGGTCGTAATCTTGGCCGAGAAGTCAATGCGATGCTCTCAAATATGAATCAACCATTGGGTCATTCAATTGGAAATGCTCTTGAAGTAAAAGAAGCAATTATGACTTTAAAAAATGAAGGTCCAAAGGACCTTGAAGAATTGTGTCTTGTTGCTTCTGGATACATGCTATTCCAAGCAGACCTTTCGGATTCGCCAGAAGCGGGCTACGAATTGGCTAAAGAAACATTGCAAAGCGGTGCTGCTTATGAAACCTTCTTAAAGTGGATTCAAGCACAAGGTGGCGATGTATCGGTTTTTGATAATTTAGATCATTTCACAAATGCAAAATATGAAGTTGAAGTGTTTGCAGAGCAGGATGGTTATCTCCATGATTTAAAAGCAATGGAACTGGGTATTGTGTCAATGCATTTAGGCGCAGGAAGACAAACGAAGGAAGATGTCATCGATTACAAAGCGGGTATTGTGCTTCGTAAAGAGATTGGAGATATCATTCATAAAGGTGATTTGTTAGCGACTTTATATAGTGATACACCCATTACAGATGATCACAAAAATAATACAGTATCGTGTTTTATCATGGGTCAAGAAGCAGTTGAAAAACCAAATTTAATTGCTGCCGTGCTATAATAGTTTAGATTGGAGAATAACCATGAATTTTGAAGTATCTATTGATCAATTTAATGGTCCATTGGATTTAATGCTTTATCTTATAAAAGATAAAAAGTTGGATCTTTTTGATTTGAATATTGATGACTTAGCGGACCAGTATATTGCGTTTATAGATAGCGTTCGAGATCAAAAACTTGAAGTAGCATCTGAATATCTAAGTGAACTTGCTGGTTTAATTGAGTATAAAAGCAAGCGTCTTTTGCCTAGAGATAAGAGTGAACTTGACGCTAAAGACGTTGAAGATGATGAGAATGATCTTGTGAGACGACTCATCGAATATCAACGGTATAAAGAGGTCAGTATTGAATTAGCGGAGCGGTATGAGGAACGATCAAAACAATTCGCGAAACCAATCTCGTCGCGCTTATTTAAGGAAATTAAAACGAGTTTGCAAGATTCGGTTACCTACGAGCAAACACCTTATGACCTTATGAATGCAATGATGAAAGTGATGAGTCGTTTTAAGTTAGCCCATCCTCAGGATGTTTCAATTGAACGCGCTGAGCTTTCTGTAGATGATGTTGTAGAGGACTTAAGAAAAGTATTTCAAGGAGGGGTTGTTTTATCGCTTGATCATGTATTGTCACAAGCACCTAACTTGCAATACCTGCTTGTATCCTTCTTAGCCGTTTTAGATATGTTAAGAATGGGAGATTTAAAAATGAGCTATCAAGATGAAGCGGTCTATTTGAAAGGGGCGATTTAATGACTGATTTTGCAATCATAGAAGGCATTTTATTTGCCTTTGGCGAAGAAGGCGTTGATAAAGAACAATTAATGCTCGCTCTTGGGATCGAAAATGAAGCATTTGATAACAAAATAAATGATTATAAACAAAGTTTATTGGACTTAAATCGAGGTTTGGAATTGGTTGAATTCGGATCTGTTTATAAGTTGATAACAAAAAAAGAGCTACACGAAACAATTTCGGATATGCTTGAATTTAATAAAAATCGGCAATTATCTCAAGCCGCTTTGGAGACTCTCGCAATAATTGCCTATAAACAACCAATTACACGGTTAGAAATTGAAGAAATACGCGGTGTAAATAGTGATATGATGTGTCGAAGATTAGAGGCATTGGATTTAATTCAAGAATGTGGTCGTGCGGATTCTGTAGGGCGTCCAATTCTGTATGAAGTGACGAATTCGTTTATGGATGTCTTTAAGCTGACAAGTTTAAAAGAATTACCAGAAATTAAGATAGAAATGTTGGAAGAAAATAATGAACTCTTTAAATAATATTAGATTACAAAAATTTATTGCGATGAGCGGCTATTGTTCGCGTCGTAAGGCCGAAGTTTTAATAAACGAGGGTAAAGTAAAGGTTAATGGGATTAAAGTGACCGAACAAGGGATGAAGGTATCAACGGAAGACCGCGTCATGGTTAACGGCATCATTATTACCGTAGAAGAAAAAAAAGTGTATTACATTCTTAATAAACCTCGTGGCGTTGTTTCAAGTGCAAACGATGACAAAGAACGAGAAAGTGTTGTTGATTTAGTGCCTAATGATATTCGGGTATTTCCTGTAGGCCGTTTAGATCGTGAAACAACAGGTGCGCTCATCTTAACCAATGATGGCGATTTTGCATACTACATGACGCATCCAAAATTCGATTTATCGAAAATATATCGTGTGAGTGTGCAGGGGAGACTTTCTTATGAAGTAACCAATTCTCTTAAGGAAGGCGTCTCAATTGAAGGAGTTGATTATAAAGGTGTTGAAATTAGTCGTGTTAAATATGATGTGACGAAAGATAAGACACAATTCTCGATTACACTCCATGAAGGTAAGAATAGACAAATCCGTAAAATATTTGCCCACTTTGGTCTGCCGGTATTAAAACTTCATCGTTATCAAATTGGATATCTCGATATTAACGATCTCAAAATTGGACAATATCGTGAATTAAAACCATTTGAGGTAAAAAAATTACTTCTAACCGCTAAAGGTGAAATCTAATGCAACAATTCTTCATTGAATCAATTGAAGACTTGCAACTCAGTGCAGATCAATTACATCAATGCCGAAAAGTACTTCGAATGCAGGAGGGTGATTCGATTCGACTGGTAGATCACATGGGAAACGGTGTCATCGCAACATTTTTGGACGATACCCTCACACAACTCAAAGTTCAAGAATCAATTGTTTGGGCAAAAAAGAAATATAAATTAAGAATTGTTGCTTCATTAATACGATCTGAGCGATTGGAGTGGATGATTCAAAAAGCGTGTGAATGTGGTGTTGATGAGATTGTGCTTTACCAAAGCCAACATGGTGTTGTTCGTGATTTTGGTAAACGATCTGAACGTAAAATGGAACGCTTAAATCTTATTGCGAAAGAGGCATCTGAACAATCTTATCGACAATATGAGGTGCCAGTCTTAGGGATTGCGACACTTGATGAATTACCACAGTATCAATCGGATTTAAATCTTTATGCGGATATCGGAAATCAACCGCATCTTATTCACGTTGTAGACGAAGCGACACCATCCATTACGGTTCTTGTTGGACCAGAAGGTGGCTTTAGTAACGATGAACGTGTTAAGTTTGAGGCCATGGGGTATCGTCAGGTCAGCCTTGGTGATAATGTGCTTAGAGCTGAAACTGCAAGTATCTATATTTGTAATATCGTTTCGGCGTGTGAGGTGATTAAGTGAATATATTGAATAAATATCATGACCAAAAACGACCGAAAAAAGAATTGAAACTGTTGATGGAAATGAATAAATATTATAATTTGGGAATGAGCCTTAAATCAGATTCTGATCTCTTTAAATTGGATATATTTAAACATAGTTTAGAAACTAAAAAAGCTTTTGAAAATGAATTTGAGCGTATTCGTAATGAACATTTTGATATGTGGGATAATCTGCTTTTTAATGAACGAAATTTCATTGTTCAATGCGACATCGCACCGATGAAGTCAAAATTAAAAGTATTCCAGATTGAAAATGAAAATAGAGTATACATTCCGTTTTTCGATCCTTTGTTAAATACACTTTATGATCGTGAAACCGCAATATTGGAATTACCTCAATACTTTAAACTCTATAGTGATTTTCAAGATCGATTAATTTCAAGTGATATCTATGGATTGAATCCGTATATCGCTAACATGAGTTCCGCACGTTTTATCGCGCGAAATGAGGAAGAAATCGTGTTATTTCGCAAAGATATCAATGTCTTTTATCGATTTAATTTAAAGGGGTGTGAATCATTTCCACTATGGATTGAAAAGCAACTCGACGCGAAACAAATTAAACAGGTCGCTGATTTGATTTTAACTTTGGATGAAACTAAATTATTAGATTATTGTATTGAAAATGAACTTATCAAACCGCGCTGCATTAAGAAAATTAATAAACAACGCGTTAAAGCAGAAAAAAAGAGTAGGAGATAAGTATGAAATTGAATAAACTTGTGAACACAGAATTTGATTGTGATATTGATCATTTAGTACTCGATTCTCGTGATCGTGTTAAGAATGGTATGTTCTTTTGTCTAAAGGGGTTGACTGTAGATGGTCATCAATTTGCCCAACAAGCGGTCGAAAATGGTGCTGTTGCCGTTGTGCACTCCGATGACATTGAACCGATTGAAGGTGTTATTTATATACGTGTCGTGGATGTCATGACTGAATTACATCGGATAACGGATCGATTCTATGACAGTCCATCAAAAAATATGTATGTGTATGGTATTACCGGTACGAATGGAAAAAGCACGACAATGCTCACGGTTCGCAATATTTTAAAACGATTTGGCGTGAATGCAGGGTATATCGGCACAATTTCTGTGGAATATAATGATCATAAATTTGCACCATCATTAACTACACCGGATATTGTTGAATTGCAGTCTTACCTTCATGATATGCGTTCGGAAGGTGTTGAAGAAGTATGTCTTGAGGTGTCAAGTCAAGGGTTAGCATTAAGAAGAGTCGAGTCTATAGATTTTGATAATGCTTCATTTACCAATCTTACCCATGATCATCTTGATTATCATAAAACGATGGAAAATTATTTTGAAGCTAAGAAAATGCTTTTTGATAATTTAAAACCATCAGGATTTATGGTCATCAATATTGATAATGAGTATGGAGAGACCCTACTAAAACAAGATTATTCTCATGTTGTGACCTATGGAATTGAAAATAAAAATGCAAATTATCGTGCTCAAAATATTGTTTTATATGATGACTTTACGGAATTTACACTTGTTCATGAAGGGAAATCCTACGATGTTGTTACCAATTTCGTTGCGATATTTAATGTATACAATATGCTTAATGTCAT
Source organism: Erysipelothrix sp. strain 2 (EsS2-7-Brazil) (assembly GCF_016617655.1). NCBI lineage: Bacteria > Bacillati > Bacillota > Erysipelotrichia > Erysipelotrichales > Erysipelotrichaceae > Erysipelothrix > Erysipelothrix sp. strain 2 (EsS2-7-Brazil). The sequence goes on along the minus strand of NZ_SCFT01000011.1, from coordinate 43,398 downwards.
CGCCATCCTTCATCAACGTGGATACGAAATCGAAAAGATTATTCCAGAACTTAAAGATATTGAACATGTTGATGGTCGTCAAACAATGATTTCAAAGGGACAACCGTATCGAGTTATTGTCGACTTTGGACATGCGCCGGATAGTATGAAAAATGTTTATGAATTTGTTCGTGAAACACAACCTCAATCCGCTCGAATCATCACGGTTTTTGGGGCAGCGGGAGGCCGAGATACGGCTAAAAGACCGATTATGGGTCGCGTTGCTTCAACTTATTGCGACCATGTTATTATTACAGAACACGATAACCGTGATGAACGTGTCGTGGATATTACTGAAGATATCATTACTGGCATTGATGGCGATAATTATGAATTTGTACCCAATCGAATTGATGCAATTGAAAAAGCATTAAAAATGGCTCAACCAGGCGATACTGTTGTGTTAATTGGAAAAGGTGAAGAGAAATTTATTTACCGTGAGCATGGAACGAAAGAAAAGTGGATGGGTGATGAGGTTTGCGCATCACGTATCATTGAAAAACTATATGGAGGAAAAGAAAATGAAATTAAGTAAATACATTGATCATACATTACTAAAACAAAATGCTACTGAGGCTCAAATTCGTGTTTTATGCGATGAGGCAAAAACGTATGATTTTATGAGTGTGTGCATTAATCCAGGATTTGTTTCCCTTTGTAATGAACTATTAGAGGGTACTGACGTTAAAGTATGTACCGTTATCGGTTTTCCATTAGGTGCAAATACAACTGAAGTTAAAGTTTATGAAACACAAAACGCTTTAAATAACGGCGCGGATGAAATTGATATGGTTATTAATGTAAGTGCATTAAAAGATAAAAAATATGACTTAATTGAAAATGAAATTCGATCCATTAAATCCGTTTGTGGAGATAACATTCTTAAAGTTATTATTGAAACATGTCTTTTAGAAGATGATGAGATTGTGAAGGCTTGCGAACTTGCTGTTGCTGCGGGGGCGGATTTCGTAAAAACTTCAACAGGATTTAGTACAGGCGGAGCAACAACTAAAGATGTGAAGTTAATGAAAGATACAGTCAAAGACCAAGCTTCCGTAAAAGCTTCTGGTGGCGTTCGAAGCCAAGAAGACATGGATGCAATGATTCAAGCGGGTGCAACCCGTATTGGTACTTCTTCGGGTGTTGCATTAGTTAAAAACGAAGTGAGTCAATCCGATTATTAAAAAAAGGTATTTTAAGCCTTCAGATACACAAGATGTATTTGAAGGCGAAAATACCTTTTTTTTATTCATACCAATTAATTTGTTCGTTTTCATTGATTAAGGTTCGGTAACCAATTGAAAGAGATGTGAATGTTGTGAGTGCAACACCTGTGGTAATTGCTATCATAATTGCGGTTTGATACATGATGGCGGTGAGGGGCTCTGTACCCGAGATTATTTGTCCAGTCATCATGCCAGGTAATGAAATAATACCCATATTGAGCATATTGTTCAGCGTTGGTAAAAGTGCCATTTCGAGAGATTGATTCACAAACGGAATCATAATTTTTCTGGGTGTGACACCTAAATTTAAGAGTGTTTCGACTTTATTGCGCTCAAGATCCAATGTATCAGTAAGCGTCTTGATGCCTAAGCTTAAGCCATTCATGGCATTTCCAATAATCATACCACCAACGGGAATAGCATATTGAGGGTTAAAGACACTGGTTTTAACGATAACACCTACAAAAAATGCGACCACAAACAGTCCGGAGGCCATTAAACAAATAAAGATAACCCGCTTAAATTGTGGATTCAAACGTGGATTTTTCTTTAAAATTCTAAAAGTAGAAAAAAGGACCATCGACATTAAATATAAAATAACAAAAATAGGATGTGGATTGCCGAAAATATACGTTAGAATCAGTCCGGACAAATACAATTGCACCGACATTTTGATGCTTGCGGTAAATAAGAGTCGGGTCTGACTTATTTGTGCTCGTTTCATAATAAACAATACGACGAGTAATAGAAGATAGATTAAACTAAATTGAAGAATACTCAACTGTATAATGCCGCTATTCATGGCTTATGCCCTCCTTTAAATTTGAAATATGGACAATATCATCGGCATATTTTTCGGTCAACTGAGAATTATGACTCACAATAATTAAGGTTAATTGATTTTCATTGCAGTAAGATTTGATGTTATTTAATAGAATATCAGCAGTTGTATCATCAAGGGCAGAGGTGGGCTCATCAAACATAATCGCATGACGTGCCAAAGAAAGACAAATCGCAATATAGATTCGTTGACGTTCTCCACCGGACATTGAAGTTACTTGATCATCGAGATGTGCTGATGAGCATGCATAACTCAGAAATGTTTCCATCTGAGTATCCGATAATAGTGCATTGTCTCTTAAACGATAAAACGCATGAAAATTCTCACGCACACTTAGATCGAATAAAAAAACAGATTGGTCACATAAAATGTAGTCCCTGCGTCGTTGTATTCGATTATAGTCTTCTATCGCACCATCTTTCAATAAGATGGTACCATCAAGTGGATCAACCATGCCATTGATTAGTTTAAGAAGTGTCGATTTTCCTGAACCGGAAGGGCCAGTGATAAATGTTGTCTTGCCTTCAATAATCTGAATTGAAGGGTAATACAATATATTCATAAAATTAAGATTTGTTAGTTCAATCATAAAATGCCTCCATAGAATTATCATAGCTTAAACATCAGGAATTGAAAGCAAAACTACACAATAATTTATTTTTGTTTACTTTGGGCTCATAAAACTATAAGATTAAACGGTTGATGTTCTGTCAAAGAACACAAAATGTATAAAAGAATTTAAGGAGCAATTATATGGAATTTAAAGACTTAGGAATAAATGAAAAAATACTACAAGCATTAACGGAGCAGGGATATCAAAAGCCAACTCCAATTCAAGAACAAGCAATCCCTGCATTGCTTAAACATCAAGACCTCATTGGACTTGCGCAAACCGGAACCGGTAAAACGGCTGCTTTTGCGGTTCCTACCTTACAAAATTTAAAACAAAAGGCATTTGACCGTAATGGGAAGCGTAAAATAAGAACGCTCGTGTTAACACCAACACGCGAACTTGCCATCCAAATTCAGGAAAATTTTGAAATGTATGGCAAATATATGGATTTACGATCAACTGTGATTTTTGGTGGCGTTGCTCAACATTATCAAGTAAAAGCACTTCGTAATGGAGTCGATATTCTGATTGCAACACCGGGTCGTTTAGAAGATTTAATGAGTCAAGGTTATATAGACTTATCTCATATTGAGATTTTTATTCTTGATGAAGCGGATCGTATGTTGGATATGGGATTTATTAATGACGTGAAACGCATCATTAAAAAACTTCCTAAAAAGAAACAAACACTTCTTTTCTCAGCTACAATGCCATCAGAAATTTCAAGTATTGCGGAGATGCTTTTAAATCATCCCACAACGGTTGCGGTTACACCCGTATCCTCAACTGTTGAAACGGTAGATCAAAGTGTTTATTATGTCGATCAGCGCAATAAGACACAACTTCTGATTGATGTTTTGGAGAATAAGTCTTTTGATTCTGTTCTTGTGTTTACGCGTACAAAACGTGGTGCAGACCGTGTGGCACGTGATTTATGCCGTAGCAACATCAATGCAGTCGCAATTCACGGAGATAAATCACAAGGGGCACGTCAACGTGCTTTGAGTGGTTTTAAAGATGGAACCATTAATGTTATGGTAGCCACAGATATTGCGGCGCGTGGTATTGATATCAATGAATTGAAATATGTCGTAAACTATGAACTTCCAGAAGTTCCTGAAACTTATGTACATCGAATTGGACGTACGGGTCGTGCGGGGTTTAGTGGATCTGCGATTTCGTTTTGTAATTTTGAAGAAATCCCATTACTTAAAGATATTGAACGTGTGATTCGAATGCGTGTTCCTGTAGTCAAGTCACATAACTACCCATTGCTTGATAAAACAATTAAAGATGGGAAGATTAGTAAAAAGAAAAAAGCGAAGTTAGAACGAATAAAAGCTGAAGAATCCAAAACTAAGAAAAAACCAACTAAGCAAAAAGACTCTAAATCAAAAGGAAAACCTAAGAAAAAAGAAAAAGAACTCAATGGACCCTACGATTGGAGTAATCATGCTTCAAAAAAGGCAAAGAAACAATCACAAAAAGCAAAGAAGTCGAACAGTTCTCGTTTGCACGATAAAAACCAAGAGCAGAAGTCAACACAGCGTCGTAAAAAGTCAGTTCGATAACCACATCATTTGGAGATCATTTTGAGAAAAACACACCAAAACGTGAGTGTGAGGGTGCTTAATGACGCGCTTTTTACGGTTTTAGCAATATATTAGCAATATATCGAAAAAATCCTAATTATATACTTGATTTTGATAGATGAAGTGTTATAATTAATTTGCTTGCATCAGAAGGGAGGTTAGTCATGTCGAGAATTGTAGTAAAAGAGAACGAAGGTTTGGATGACGCATTACGCAGATTCAAACGTCAAGTATCTCGTAATGGTACCCTTGCTGAGGCTCGCAAAAGAGAGTTTTATGTAAAACCTGGCGTACGACGCAAATTGAAGTCGGAAGCTGCTCAAAAAGCACGCCGTAAAAAACGTAGATAACAAAAACCAGAAGCGCTTAGCGCTTCTTTTTTATTGCATGTTTTTTATTTTGCGATATGATTAATACATAAGGAGGACTACTCTTGGTAACTCAAACAGTCAATTTAAACGAACTTGATATCTCACTCCAGCAACTTGTTGGTATTGAGAATAAAAATATTAATCTTATTGAAAAAAATTATGAAGTAAATATTCAAGCACGGGACGCTCATCTTTCAATTGAGGGTGCTGAATCCAACGTTGAGGACACGGTTTCATTTATTCGACTTGCATCTTCTGTCATTAACCACTATGAACGACTCGATGTTCAAGAATTTGAGTATTTGTTTGACGTTGTCGCTCATCATCAAACCGACCGTTTTATCGAAATGTTGGACGAAGTCTTAACTCGATCCTATACAGGTAAACCCATTCGTCCAAAGACGTTAGGTCAGAAAGTATTTATTGATGCGTTCAAGCATCATGATTTAACATTTGCGGTTGGACCTGCGGGGACCGGTAAAACGTTTTTAGCGGTGTGTTATGCAGTTGAACTTTTAAAAAAAGGGGAAATACAAAAGATTATCCTTACGCGTCCTGCTGTTGAAGCAGGCGAGAATTTAGGGTTTCTTCCAGGAGACCTTAAAGAAAAAGTTGATCCCTATTTAAGACCTTTGTATGATGCATTGGATGACATGCTTTCTCCAGAACGTGTTCAACGCTATATGGATAAAGGTGTCATTGAAATTGCACCGTTAGCGTATATGCGCGGTCGTACCTTGGATGATGCAATGATTATTCTTGATGAGGCGCAAAATACGACAAAATCTCAAATGATGATGTTTTTGTCACGACTTGGTCGTAATTCAAAAATGATTGTGACCGGAGATATCGATCAAATCGATTTACCGCGTCATCAAGCTTCTGGGCTTCGTGTTGCGCAAGATTATTTATCCGATATTTCTGAAATTCAATTTGTGAATTTGTCGCACAGTGATGTGGTTCGTCACCCATTGGTGATTAAAATTCTTAAGAAGTTTGCGGAAGGAGATCGACGTGAGCAAGAAAATTCTAATAATCGAAGATGAGGAAGGAATACGTCGTCTGTTACGTTATGATTTAAAACAGATGGGTTTTGATGTTCATTCTGCTAAAGATGGCCGTGAAGGGCTTGAAATGGCTCTTGATGGCCAATTTGATGTCATTATTATTGATTGGATGTTACCATATTACGACGGCATTGAACTTGTTTCAAAGTTTAGAGGTCGTGGTTTAAATGCTGTTTTAATTATGCTGACGGCTAAAGATGAAGAAGCGGATATTCTCGAAGCGTTTGAAGCGGGGGTTGATGATTATCTCTCAAAGCCTTTTTCACCTCGAGAGCTCTCGGCGCGTATTACTGCACATCTACGCCGGGTAGATATGAACCACGAATTAAGAAGGATTGAAGTCGGGGATATTGTGATTAATTTGGATCAACATACCGTGATGGTTGCTGGTGAGAATGTTGAACTTACGAAAAAAGAATTCGACTTATTAATCTACCTTCTCCAAAATGAAAATATTGTCTTAACACGTGATCAAATTTTATCAGAGATTTGGCATTTTGATTATGATGGGGATACGCGAATTGTTGATGTCCATATTTTTAAATTAAGAACAAAACTTGAAGATTCAAATGTTAAAATTAATTCGCTGAGAGGAGTTGGATATGTTGCGAAAAGAGAATAAAATACAATTACTCGTTCTTGTACTTCTTTCGGTGATTGCGCTTTGGAGTCGAACCGTTGTTTCAATACTGTTTTTAAGTTTGGGGATGGCACTTTTATTTATCCTTGATACATTAAATACAAAAAATAAAGTTGAAACAATTAAAGAAGATGTTGAAATGGTAAAAAAAGAAGCAACGGTGCAAGCCGATTATGCGTTTGATCGTACTGTGCAGTTGATTAATGCAATACCGTCACCTTTGGTCTATATTGATCAACGTGGAGATTTTGAGGTGAGTAATCAATATTTTGATCAACTCATTCATGTTGATGCAAAGAGTGTATACGATGTAAAAATTGATTCGCCAATACGACAAACATTATTGGATGCGTTCCTAAATGAAAAACAATTTGTTCGTCAAGTCAGCTACCAAGATGTCGAATTTCAAGTGTTATCGATACCGTTCTTAACTGAAAAGCGTCGATACAATGGCTGCATGCTTATTTTTCAAGATGTTACCCGTATATTAGAGGGCGAAAAAATGCAAAAGCGCTTTATTGCTGATGCATCGCATGAGTTGCGTACACCCATAGCATCCATTAAAGGAATGGTTGAAATCTTAAATCGACCTGGATTCAATGATGTTGAAACGCTGCAAGAATTTTTAAAACAAATCGAAAAAGAAAATAACCGTCTTGATCACATTGTTGAGGATTTATTGCTTCAATCACGTCTAAAATCAAATACGGTCTATTTAGAGAAAACAGTCTTTAATCTCAAACAATTTTTTGATGGGTTAATCTATGAACGAAGACAAGAATTGCATCAAGCCAATATTAAGGTAGTTTTAAACTGTCCATCCAATATTACAGTTTACGCAGACCAGTTTCGCTTGTCACAAGTATTTCTTAACCTTTTCAATAACGCAATTAATTATGCGGAAAATGGCCGAATCAAAATTCAATGTGATACGGATGATGAGCATGTTCATATCAACTTCTCAGATAACGGAAAAGGCATGGAACCTGATTTAATTCCCCATATTTTCGAACGATTCTATCGAGGGGAAAAAGATCGCAGTCGTGAAAATGGAGGAAGTGGCCTGGGTCTTGCGATTTCGAAGTCGATTGTTGAGGCGCACGGGGGGACGATTAATGTCTCCAGTACCATTGATAAAGGAACAACCTTTACCATAAAGTTAACACAGAATTAACAGTTAATTGATTTTCTTTTAATGATGCATCGCTATACTTTCCGTAATGGTAGGAAAGGGAGCGTGTATTATTATGAGGAAATCTTTTATTTTGCTTTTTCTATTTTCATTCATTCTAAGTGGGTGTCATACTTCAAGTAATGAAAATGAAATTAAGGTTTATACACGAGACGGTTCATCGGGGACACGGGAAGCGTTCGAATCGATTGCTGGAATCAAATCGATTACACACAACAGTGCTGAAACAACAGGGAATGGCGATATGGCTACCCAAGTGGGGCAAGCACACAATGCAATTGGGTATGTATCGTTAGCAACGGATTTTCAAAGTAATGGCATTAAACCACTACGTTATTTAGGTATTATGCCATCCATTGAATCAGTGAATGCAGGTACTTATCAACTTGCGCGTCCATTTAGTTTTGTAACGCGCGGTGAAGGGGATTTTGATTCAAATGAGAAACAAGCGTTGGTACTCGCGTTTCTGGATTACTTGAATAATTCGATTGAAGGTAAGGAAATTGTTTTGGCCTCAGGTGGAATTGTGGATATTTCGAAAGGCGTTTTATGGGAAGATTTGAAGGAACGTCATCCCATTGTGTCTAGAGATAATTCAGATCTAGTGCTTAAAACAGGTGGTTCGACTTCTGTTGAGCCGACCATTAAAGCTGCGGTTGAATCGTTTATTCCAATGGCTGGGAATTTTAAATATGAACCCAATCATACTGGATCGGGTGATGGCTACAAGCGCACATTGGGCAGCGAAAAGGATGGTGCCAATCATATTGACATTGGATTTGCGTCACGAAAATTCAAAAAAGAAGAACCTGTGGATAAGGGAATGATATCAGGAGTGTATTGTATGGATGCTGTAGTCGTGGTTGTTAATGAGGCGAATCCACTCGAAGATATTACTCCGGAACGCCTTCAAAAAATATTTAGCGGAGAACTCTCGCAATGGAAGGAACTTGTATGAGTTACAAACAGAATCGTTTCGGGGTTCACACTCCGGAAGGCTATCAACATCGAAAAAGAACAATTGATATTTGGGTTCAAAGCATTTTAAAACTGATGGGAATTCTTGCGGCATCGATGGTCGTTGTAATCTTTGTATTTATCTTTAAACGTGGTATTGCTGTTTTTCTTCCTTCATATGGTCCAAATCAAATTTCATTACTGGATTTTCTTACTGGATTTGTTTGGGAAGCGGACAAGAAGATATATGGTGTGCTTTTTATTGTGATTAATACGGTAATTACCGCATTTTTAGCAATGTTAATTGCGTTTCCAATTTCAGTGCTCACTGCATTGTTTATTTCTAAAATTGCTCCCAAGAAATTATCCAAGCTACTCACAACGGTGATTGAGATGCTTGCGGCAGTTCCTTCTGTTGTTTATGGTGTTTTTGCTTCGGGTGTCATAGTGCCATTTGTCGATGAATTTGCAACCGTTCTTGGTTTTTCAACATTTGGTGGAAGATCAATGTTAGCGGTTGTAATCCTACTGGCGATAATGGTGTTACCAACCATGACTTCGCTTTCAATCGTTTCAATGAATGCGGTTGATAAAAATTTAGAACTTGGTTCGCTCGCGTTGGGCGCTTCATCGACTCAAACGAATTTTAAAGTGGTTTTAATGTCAGCGAAATCTGGAATAACTACGGGGCTCATCCTTGGGTTGGCACGGGCGTTTGGTGAGGCTACGGCCGTTTCGATGGTTGCAGGAAATAAACCGACCGGACCAACATGGAATCCATTTGATATCACGCGAACACTGACATCTACGATGCTCTCAGGAATGAAAGAAACATCGGGCGTTGATTATGATGTGCGATTTAGTGTCGGGATTGTGCTTATGGTTATTATTTTGATCTCAAACTTAGTGATTCATGCATTCAAAAAGAAAGTGGGGAATGACGGAAAATGACACGTAAACGTAAAATTCACGATCTGTTCCTAAATGGTATCACGTATCTCGCTTCTTTGCTTTCAGTTCTTGTTCTTATCGGCATTTTTAGTTTTGTGGTAATTCGGGGTAAGGATACACTCAGTTGGGATATGTTACGTTCAAATTATTGGTCGGAAAATTATTTGCTGGGTTTCCCAGATACAAAATCAGGAATGTTTGTTAAGCCTGAGAATTTAGATACTGCAGATGTTTTTAATGAAAACTATGGTATTGCCATTCGAGATCATCAAAATCATGAAGGGAAAAAGACGGTTATCGTATCGTATGTGGATGAAAAAAGTCCATTTAATGAAACGATTAACTTAACTGCTGGGCCACAATTTGAAAAGCATCACGTCATTCATAAAGGTGATGCAATTGAACGACTTACAATGCGTGACTCCAATGGAGAACGAATGATTTCTGGCCATGTCGCTGGGGATGATGCCCAGCAATTAAACATAAAGCTAAATGAAGCTCAAAGTTTGCAATCCATTTATTATAAAACACAAAGTGGGGGAATTTGGGGTTCTATTCTTGCAACCTTGCTTCTGATTGGGACATCGTTGCTCTTTGCATTACCCCTAGGAATCGGCGCAGCCCTTTACCTTACAGAGATTGCACCAGATACTGCGTTGACACGCATGTTAGAAAGCAGTATTGAAATGTTAGCAGGTGTTCCAAGTATTATCTTCGGGCTTTTAGGGATCGCTGTTCTCTTTCCCATCACCGCTTTCTTTAATGTATCGGGGTTAAGTATTCTTCTTGGCGGGATGACGATGGCCGTAATTTTATTACCAGTTATAATTCGATCGGTGAAAGAATCGTTGTTGGTTGTACCTGACGGTTTACGATCGGCATCGCTTTCACTTGGTGGAACCCAAACACAGACTATCTTTAAAGTGGTGCTCCCAAGTGCATTACCTGGAATCTTATCAGCTGTGCTCTTATCAGTTAGTCGGATAATTGGGGAGTCGGCAGCTCTTATCTATACAATGGGAACGTTTGTGAACGATGCACCGGGTATCACTCAAGGTGGAACCTCACTTGCGGTACATATTTGGTCTGTTATGAGTCAAGAACAACCTAATTTTGAGTTAGCCAGTGCTATTTCAATTGTTATTTTAGGGCTTGTATTAATCTTAAATTTATCCGTCAAATATATTTCTAAGCAACTTCAAAAAAGGATGGGATATTAATCATGAATAGTTTCCAAGTTAAAAATTTAAATCTTTTCTATGGGGATCATCAGGCACTCAAAGATATATCTATTGACATAAAAAAACAAAAAGTTACTGCTTTTATTGGTCCTTCAGGATGTGGTAAATCGACGTTTCTACGATGCTTTAATCGAATGAATGATTTAGTAGAAAGTTGTCGAATTGAGGGAAGTGTACTTTTTGAAAATGAGAACATCTATGGAAGGGATGTGGATGTGGTGGATTTAAGAACACGGGTAGGGATGGTGTTTCAACACCCAAATCCCTTTCCAATGAGCATCTATGATAATGTTGCGTATGGATTGCGATGCCAAGGTATCAAAGACAAACATGTTCTCGATGAAGCTGTTAAGACCGCACTGATTAAAGCGGCACTCTATGATGAGGTTTCGGATCGATTGGGTTCATCAGCACTCCGTCTATCAGGAGGTCAACAACAACGTTTATGCATCGCGCGTGCAATTGCTTTAAAACCTGAAGTGATTTTGATGGATGAACCAACTTCAGCACTCGACCCAATTGCTACCGCAAAGATTGAAGAATTAATTCTTGATTTAAAAAAAGATTATACAATTATTATCGTAACGCACTCAATGCAACAAGCGGGGCGTATCAGTGATATGACTGCCTTTTTCTTAATGGGTGATATTGTTGAATATGAAACGACACGTAAACTCTTTCATACCCCTAAAGATAAGCGTACTGAAGACTATATTACAGGCCGATTTGGCTAGGAGGGACTATGCGATTAGAAGACAAAATGTTGGTGTTTGAAGCGGATTTATTAGCGATGGCAGATCGCGTTCGTAAGCAGATGGCAATGGCGATTCAAGCAATAGTTACGGAGGATAAAACACTTGCTTTAAATGTCATAGAGAAAGATGACTATATTAATGATTCTGATGAAAGCATAAATGATCAAGCGATTGAAATTCTTTCGTTAATGCAGCCGGTCGCGAAAGATTTGAGAATGGTCGTTGGCGGGATTAAGGTGTCCGCGGATTTGGAACGGATTGGTGACTATGCCAAAAATATGGGGCGATACGTTATTAAAAGTAAAGAATCTCAACCTGAGTATCAAAGTGATGTTGAGTTGTTGGGGGCTAAGTTCCTCGAAAATTTCGATGCAGTTGTATCGCTTTTGAAGAAACCGAATGTTAAAGATGCCTATGTTGTTGCGGAGATGGATGAAGCTTTAGATGAACTTTTTCAAGGGATTATGGCGCGATATGCTTCAGAGCCTATAGAAACAGATCGTATTCCAACTCAAACAATTGGAATCTTGCGTAATATTGAACGTGCAGGTGATCACGCGACGAATATTTGTGAGCATGTAATCTACATTGTGAAAGGACGTCATATCGATTTTGGGTAATATGTGATAAAAGGCTTAGATTTAAGCCTTTTTTTTGTGATATAATTAATGCGGAAGTGATAAAATGGAAATAAATTATATTAATCAATCAAATGATGACTTTTGGGACGCTTATGAGACGTATCTCAAGCCAATTTTGGAAGAGACTTTAAGCAAGACTGCTTTTGAGAAGGCAGTAGAAGTTAATGTTGTTTTAGTAGATGACCAAAGCATCCATAACTTTAATAAAGAATTCCGTAATATTGATCGACCTACAGATGTTTTAAGCTTTGAGGATGGTTCAATGGATGAGGAAGTTTTTATGATGGGGGATATTATTATCAGTGTTGATGCGATTCGCCGACAAGCAGAAGAATACGGGCACTCCCTTAAACGTGAGTTCTGTTTTCTCGTAGCACATGGGTACCTCCACTTATTAGGCTATGATCATCATACGCCGGAGGAGGAAGTCGTTATGTTTGGACTACAGAAAGAAATCTTGCATGATATCGCTCGCAAAGATTCTTAAACGTACCCGGAAAAAATTTAAGTCGGCATTTCAGGGTGTTAAGACCGGAGTGTTATACGATCATAGTATTCTGATACAACTGATTCTTGGATTCATTGCCATCATCGTTTTTGCGTTGATCGGGATTACTCCCGTTGAATGGATGTTTGTGGTGAGTGCAGTTTTTATGGTTCTGGTTACAGAATTTTTAAATTCAGCCGTAGAGGATATTTGTGATTTGCTTATTAAAAATTATAACTTGCATGTAAAAGAAATTAAGGACATTGCAGCAGGTGCAGTGTTGTTAGCAGCAATATATGCAATTATTATAGGAGTTATCGTGCTCACAAGGAGATTTATATGAAAGACGAACTCATTTCAAAAGCTTTTGAAGCAATGCGTAATGCCTATGCACCGTACTCGAATTACCATGTTGGCGCGTGTCTTTTGACTCGCGATGGTAAGACGTTTGTAGGTGCAAATGTCGAAAATGCATCATATGGTGCAACAAATTGTGGTGAGCGAAGTGCTGTGTTTTCCGCTTATTCCCATGGATATCGACAAGCGGATATTGTTGGAATTGCAATCGTAACGGATGGCAGTCTTTTAGCAGGACCGTGTGGAATATGCAGACAAGTACTTTCAGAGTTGCTTGAACCGACAACACCGATCTATTTATCAAATGGCAACGAATCAATGACCACAAACATTGAAGAATTGATGCCATTAATGTTTGGAAAGAAGGACTTAAATGACATTTAAATCAGGATTTATTTCAATTGTTGGTCGTCCCAATGCTGGGAAATCAACATTAATTAATCAAATCGTTAAACAAAAAATAGCGATTGTTACAGAAAAAGCACAAACAACACGAGATGCGATTATCGGGGTTAAAACCGAAGAGGATTATCAACTTATTTTTATTGATACGCCTGGCATTCATAAACCAAAACATCAGTTGGGTGAACGAATGAATCGAACAGCCTATGCGCATTTTAAAGGCGTTGATTTGGTTTACTATATTATTGATGGTGCAGAACCATTTGGAACTGGTGATGAATTTGTCATTGAGCGATTAAGCAAACTGAAAATTCCCGTATTCCTAATTATTAATAAAGTTGATAAGATGAGCGAACAGGCTCTTTTAGAACGAATTGCTGCTTCGACTGATTTTAAATTTACGGAGATCATTCCAATTTCAGCTTTAGAAAACAATAATGTTGATCGATTATTGGATGTGACTCTAAGTTATATGGAAGAGGGTGTGATGTATTACCCTAAAGATCAAGTGAGTGCATACCCCGAACAATTTATTATGGCTGAAATTGTTCGTGAAAAAATTCTTGAGTTAACAGAAGAAGAAATACCTCACAGTGTAGCAGTTGCGATTGAGCGAATAGTTAAGAAGAAGAATGCGACAATTATTAGTGCTGTTATCCTCGTTGATCGACCTTCACAAAAAGGGATCATTATTGGTAAACAAGGGAGTATGATTAAGCAAATAGGGGAACGTGCTCGTGGAGAGTTGGAAACAGTTCTTGGAGAAAAAGTGTTTTTGGAAACCTATGTTCGGGTTGAAAAAAACTGGCGTAATCGTGCTCGAATGTTAAATCAGCTTGGATATATTGAAACTGAATATGAACAATAAAGATATTGGATTCATTGTGTCAATTGTTCCTTTTCGTGAACATGATGCAATGGTCCATTTTCTTGGTTATGAATATGGATTGATCCGGATGATTTTGCCGGGTTATTACCGTGCAAAATCAAAACAAGGTCGATTGGGTTTAGAATTTTCAAAAGTTCAATATCGATTTAATTATCAAAATCAAAAATTAAATCGAATTATAGGTGGGGAATCAATCAATGCGTATTTACAAGTGCGACAAGATCTTGATTGGTTGATGTATATGTCGTTGGTATCGGAATTAACCGTCCGTTGTTATGATGCCAATACGCATGCTTCATTCTATAATTGGTTTGAAAATTGTATTGAATCCACAGATTTAAAAGTGCTTTGTATCAAGTATTTGGCATTTCTAATTCAATTACAGGGATTTACTCCAGATGTTGAAGGGTGTGTGGTGTGTGGAAATACTCACGTAAATGCATTCTCAATTGAACAGGGCGGTTATGTCTGTGCAACCCATGCGTACCATCAATTTAAAACGACGAAGTCATTAATGATTGCACTACTTGGAATTTTTTCAGATCGTGATGTCGATGCATATTTAGAGACAATCAATCAATATGAGTTGTTAAAAATATTGGTTGAATATTTAGAATTTCATGGGGATTATAAATTTAATAGTTGGAAACTCATTTCTGATGTATAATAGAGGGAAAGCAATTGGAAGGTGAAAGAATGAAAAAATATGAATTTGAAACGATAGTAAACCATGTTAGAACAAGTGGTTTCGTTTTTCAAGGTAGTGAGATTTATGGTGGTTTAGCAAATACTTGGGATTTTGGTCCTTTAGGAATTGAATTAAAGCAAAATGTTAAGAAATTATGGTGGGAGTCTTTTGTTTCTCGAAATCCATATAACGTTGGGATTCAATCTGCTATTTTAATGAATCCATCAGTATGGCAAGCAAGTGGTCACTTAGACACTTTTAATGACCCTTTGATGGATTGTCGAAAATGTAATACGCGTCATCGCGCTGATAAACTTATTGAAGCGTTTTCGGAAACTGAAATTAATGCGGGTGTTATGAGTAATGACGAAATGGAATTGTATATTCAAGAACATCAAATTCCATGCCCTAATTGTGGTGGTCATGACTTTACAAACATTCGTCAATTTAATTTAATGTTTAAAACATTCCAAGGTGTTACGGAGGATAGTTCAAACGCAATCTATTTACGTCCTGAAACGGCACAGGGGATGTTTGTTAATTACCGTAATGTCCAACGTTCAATGCGTAAAAAACTACCATTTGGGATTGCGCAGATTGGTAAGTCATTTAGAAATGAAATTACACCAGGACAATTTATTTTTAGAACACGTGAGTTTGAACAAATGGAATTAGAATTCTTTGTGAAACCAGGTGAAGACCTTGAGTGGTATGAATATTGGAAGAAATTCGCAATGGATTGGTTAATTGGGCTTGGTATAAAACCTGAAAATCTACGTTTAAGAGAGCACGATGAAGATGAGTTATCACATTATTCTAAAGGAACAAGTGATATCGAATATCGTTTCCCATGGGGGTTTGATGAGTTGTGGGGCATTGCTGACCGTACTGATTATGACCTTAAACAACATCAAGAACACTCAAAAGTGAGTATGGAGTATTTAGATCCTGAGACAAATGAAAAATTTATCCCTTACTGTGTGGAACCATCTTTAGGGGTTGAACGATTAATGCTTGCGTTAATTTGTGAAGCCTATGATGAAGAAGAACTTGAAAATGATACACGTGTTGTAATGCATTTTTCACCAAAACTTGCGCCAACACAAGTGTGTGTGTTGCCGCTTTCCAAAAAATTAAGTGAACCGGCTCGTGAGGTTATGCATAAGCTAATGGGATCTTTTGCTTGTGATTTTGATGAGACGGCAAGTATTGGAAAACGATACCGTCGACAAGATGCAATCGGAACACCATTCTGTATTACATTTGATTTTGATTCTTTAGAAGATGAAAAGGTAACGTTACGCTATCGTGATTCAATGGAACAGGTTCGTGTAAGTGTGGACGAAGCGATTGCATTGATGCATGAAGAAATTAACAAATAAGAATAACGGGTGAGTGATATGAAGCGAATGCCAGAAGAATTGATCAATGACATTCGTGCTAAAACGGATATCGTTGATACCATTTCTCGATACATGACACTATCAAAAAAGGGCAAAAATTACTGGGGGGTTTGCCCTTTTCATGATGATAATAATCCATCTATGTCAGTCTCTCCAGATCGACAAATTTATAAATGCTTTGTTTGTGGAGCAGGCGGAAATGTTTTTTCTTTTGTAAAAGATTTTGAGAAAATTGGTTTCATTGATGCTGTCGTTAAAACTGCATCATTTATTGATGTTGATGTTTCAGAGTACGAACAGCAAAATATAGCACCGATAGACAATGAAAAATTAAAGTTATTTCAAGCACTTGATGAGACTCAAAAATTTACTGAATTTCAACTTTATACAAAGGCGGGTAAGGATGCATTAAGTAAACTTGAAGCACGTGGTTACAGTATGGAGTTGATAAAGAAATTTGGTATTGGCGTTGCATTTGGCGATAATCAATTATCAAAATATTTGTTAGCAAAAGGTTTTAACGAAAAAGAACTTGTGGATGCGGATTTAGTTCGGGTCTCCGAGCGTGGGGTTGAAGATGTGTTTTATCAGCGTATCATGTTTCCAATCTATGATCGACATGGGCGCGTAATTGCTTTTAGTGCACGGGCTCTAAATGATGATAATAAAGTTAAATATATCAATACTTCCGAAACGCGTTTATATACCAAAGGATTGACAGTTTATAATATCCACAATGCAAAAGATGCAGCACGTAAACAAGATTTTATTCTGGTAGCTGAAGGTGTTACCGACACAATTGCTTTTACCAAATCAGGCTTTGATAATACCGTTTCTTTACTGGGGGTCGCTTGTACCAATGAACAAATTCAAATGTTGAAACAGTGCAGTTCAAATATTGTTTTGGCTTTCGATGGTGATCGTGCCGGACTTGAAGCGACATATCAAGTTGGTTTGAAGTTACGTAAAGCACATTGTACAGTTACAGTATGGTATAATGATACGGGATTAGATCCAGATGAATGTATTCGTGAATTTGGAATTGAACGTGTTCAAAAAGGTGTTGCTGACCGTATTAATTGGCTAGATTTTTTAATGAGTTATGGAATTGGAAACTATGGTTTGGATTCATTTGATAATCGTAAACGAGTTGTTCAATTTATGATTGATCATTTAAAAGATGAAGACGAGTTGGAACAGAGCTATTACCTCAAGAAACTTTCTGACAAAACAAATTTTGAATATAGTGTGTTATCACAACAACTCAATGCGCGTAGTGTTTCGCTTGAACGTGATACCCACCGAATTCCGAATAATGTTGATCATGCGATGGAGTTTAATGTAAAAATTCCTGAAAGAGCAATTTTGAGACAAATGCTGATTTCTAAAGAAGCAGCATACCTATATCGAGATCAATTAGGATTCTTAGTGTCCGATTTGGCAACTGATTTTGCACTAATAATTCTCGATTGTTATCGTAATCAAGAAGTTATTGAAATTGCAGATATTTTATCTTTAAACATATCTGATAAAATGAAAAAATTTGCTATCGATATCGAATCAAGCGACTTATTGCATGGCTATAATCGAGCAAGTATGGAACAAAATATTAATTTGATTCGGGATCATCTTGTCGTCATGGGAGTCCATGATATGAAGGGTCGGGTGCTTCAACAAGATAAGATTGATGATCAAGCAGCACTACTCGAAGAAGCAATAAAACAATTAAGAAATAAAAATAAGAGAGAAGGAGAACATTGATGGCAGCTAAAAAATTAAAAACATTAGAAGAAGTTAAAGAGAGTTTTCTAAAACAATATGAGAAAAAGCGTGTTCTATTAAATGATGATGTAGAAAAGGCGATTGATCACCTTAATTTGAGTGATGATGATTCTGAAGAGCTTTTTGAGTGGTTTACAGAAAAAGGCATTATTCTCAGTGATGATGAAGATGATATTGATGAGGAGGTAATGCTTGAAGCTGGTGAGCCGGATGTCGATGATGATTTTATTAGCGATGAGTCAGAAGAGGAAGATGAAATCTTTGACGATTCACTGAATAAAGTTGACCTTAGCTCATACGAAAATGAATTAACCAGTGCCAACATGGTTCGCATTAATGACCCTGTTAAGATGTATCTCAAGGAAATTGGTCGAGTTAATCTTTTAGATGCTAAAGATGAACCTGAAATTGCGCGCCGACTTCAAGAAGGGGAGCAAGCTAAAGAATTTATCATTAATAAGTATAAAGAAATTGTGGATCCAGCAATTACGGATGAGGAACTTGCGGAGCGTCTAACGGAAAACCAAATTGGGTACTTTTTTGATGATTTCGAAGCGTACCTTACGGATAACGGTGATGAGGAAAATCTTGCCTTTTTAACTAACTGGGTTGCAACTTATTACGATGGGTTGGAGGCGCGACGCATCCTAATCTCTGCAAACCTTCGTTTGGTTGTTTCAATCGCTAAAAAATATGTAGGTCGTGGAATGTTATTCTTAGACTTAATTCAAGAAGGAAACATGGGTCTTGTTAAAGCAGTTGAAAAGTTTGACTATACAAAAGGCTTTAAATTTTCAACATATGCAACATGGTGGATTCGCCAGGCCATTACTCGAGCAATTGCAGACCAAGCACGTACGATTCGAATCCCAGTACACATGGTCGAAACAATTAATAAATTAACCCGAATTCAAAGATCACTAGTTCAAACGCTTGGTCGTGAACCAACAGCTGAAGAAATTGCAGCTGAAATGGAAAACATTACCCCTGAAAAAGTGCGTGAAATTCAGAAAATTGCTTTAGATCCAGTTTCATTAGAGACACCGATTGGTGAAGAAGATGATTCGCATCTTGGTGATTTTATTGAAGATAAAGATGCATTATCACCAGATGAGTATGCGAACAATCAACTTCTTAAAGAAGAGATTAAAATGGTTCTTGAAGGGTTAACGGAACGGGAAGAAAAAGTCTTACGACTCAGATTTGGTTTAGAAGATGGACGTACTCGTACGTTAGAAGAGGTGGGGAAAGAGTTTAACGTTACACGTGAACGTATTCGTCAGATTGAAGCCAAAGCACTTCGTAAGTTGAAACATCCTACACGATCAAAACGCTTAAGAGACTTTGTAGACAAACGATAATATGAAGCTTTCGAATCGACTTACAGAGATTTTTAATTTAATTCCTGATCAAGCACGTGTTGCTGATGTGGGAACAGACCACGGATTACTTCTTATCAAAGCGATCCAAGAGCATAAAGCGTCTTTTGGTTATGGTCTTGATATTGCAGAAAAGCCATTACAACAGGCACGTGAAAATGTCGAGCGTTTTGGATTAAAAGATAAAATTGAACTCCAGTTAGGTAATGGTCTTGAAGGGTTTCAGGGTGACGCTAATTGCTATGTTATTGCGGGAATGGGCGCTGAAACAATATGGTCTATAATTTCTAATTATAAATTTAATGAGAATGATACAATTATCATTCAATCAAATACAAAAAATGCTTGGCTGCGTCAAACCGTTAGTGAGCATGGATTTGCACTTATTGATGAACGATTTATTTTAGAGCGAGAAATTCCAGTATTTATTATGGTAATCAAGGTCTCGACGTCAAACCAGAGTGCATTAACACAGGAAGATGTGTTGATTGGTCCTGTGTTAAAAAAACAACTTAATGAAGATTATCGAATCTATTTAACCAATCGCGCAAATCATCTATATTCTATTAAGAAGCATAATGTTGCTTTCGAAGAAGAATATAACACCATAAAGAATATTTTAGAAAAGGAGTGTTAATATGATGAATAATATTAATAAAAGATTTTTTGAACTGAATAAATTTAAAGATCTTACATCAGTTCAAGAAAAAGTTCTTAAAGAAATTAAGACTAAGCGTGATTTGATTGTTAAATCGGATACCGGTACAGGGAAAACGCATGCGTTCTTATTCGCTATTTTGGAACTTATTGATCCAACGGTAGAACAAACACAGGCTTTAATTCTTGCACCTACGCGTGAATTAGCGATGCAAATCCAGAGCTTTGCACGTGAAATTACTACTTTAGATGAACGCATTACGACCGAACTTGCAATTGGTGGTATGGACAATAGCCGTCTTAAAAAGAAAATTGAAAAACAACCGATGATTTTAATCACGACACCTGGGAAATTTATTGATATTTTAGGTTGGAGTGTTCTAAGACTTGATTTCATCAAGACTTTTGTTATAGACGAAACAGATATGATGTTAGACTATGGATTTATCAATGAAGTTGATACGATTGCATCAAGATTATCGAATGATACAATTTTTATGCTTTACAGTGCGACAATTCCAAGTGGGCTTCGTGCATTCATTAAAAAGTATCTAAAACACCCTATTGAAATCGTTTCAACAGAAGAAAAATTGAAACCAAAAATTGATCATATTCTCATTAATCAACGTCATCGTGATATGAATGAAGCAGTCCTTGACGTTTTATCAGCAATCAATCCATTACTTGCTGTTGTTTTCGCCAACACTAAAGTACAAGCAGGGGAAATTGCTCGATATCTTCGTGATTATGGAATTGAGTGTGTAGAGTTACATGGTGACGTTAGTGACCGTGGCCGTAAACAGGTATTGAATCAAATTAACAGCAAACGTGTTCAGTACATTGTTGCGACTGATTTGGCTGCTCGAGGTATTGATTTACCTGAAATCAGTCATGTCATTAATGCAGGGTTACCAAACCATGATTTAGATTTCTATACGCACCGATCAGGCCGAACTGGTCGAAGTGGTCGACAAGGATACAGTATTAGTATTGTTACCCAAAAAGATCAGGGTGCGGTAACGAGATTGATGAAAAAAGGTTTACGTTTTGAGTATAAACGCGTTAAAGATGGAGGTCTTGAAGATGTCCGTCCTTGGTTTAACCTCGAAAAACGTACCAAACAACTCGATCCAGAAATTGTCCAGGTGCTTCATCGTAAAAACGTGAAGGTTAAGCCTGGTTATAAAGTTAAGCGTAAACGAGAAATTGAACGTTTAACAAATAAGAAAAAACGTAATATGATTCAACAAGAAATTCGAGAACAGAAAAAAGAACGTGCAAAAGCAAAACAACGCGAACGTGCACTCGACACTGAGAAGTAGTGACTTAACGGGAGGTTTTGATGGGTATTTTTAAGCGACGTAAAAAAACTGACAATTATACAGGAAGCAGTGAACATTTAAAACAAGGATTAGATCTTGATAAGATGATTAATAATCGTCTGAAAATCTTTGTTGTTATTTTAATCGCCATCGCTGGGGGTCTTGTTTTTAGATTGTATAAGATTCAAATTGTAGGTCAGAATCATTATGAAGATTTACTAGCTAAATACTCATCGCCACCGGTTCGAATGCCAACAATGCGTGGTGAGTTTTTGGATTCAAAGGGACGTATTATCGTTTCAAATAAAGCTGTAAATTCAATAACCTATTATCCGTCAAAAATGCCTGAAGGCATGAAAGAGGAAGAAGTAGCGCTTAAGTTTGCAAAGCAGTTTGAAGTTAAAGATGAGTTGAATGAAGATGATTTAAAAGTATTATGGCTGAGAAAAAACAATCTTGGTGAAAGTCTTTTAACAGAAGAAGATCGCAAAACTATTAAAGAAACGGACATGGATCAGAGTGCCGTCGAGTCGTTAAAGAAAAGTAAAATTACGAAAGAGATGACTGATTCCCTTTCAGAAGATGATCGCCTTGCTTTTCAAGTGCAAGTTAAAATGGGAAACATTCAAATGGGGCAACCCTCAATTATTCTAGAGGAAGCCACGAATGAACAAATTTCGTATTTAGCGGAACATGCTGCTGAATTTCCCGGTTTCTCACGTACGACATCTTGGAAACGTGAACCCAATAAAGAAGTGGATTTAATGTCACTTATTGGTGATTTAGGGGATGTTCCATATGAAAAACGGGATTATTATGTTGCTGAGGGATATGAACTCAGCGAGCAGGTAGGAGCCTATGGATTAGAATACCAATATGAACAATTCCTTTCGGGTTATAATAGTGAATATGAACGAACCTCAGGAAGTAAGTTTAAACTTCAAAAAGATGGACGCAAAGGTAATGATATACGTTTGACTATCGACATGGATTTACAAAAAGAAATGGAAAAGATTGTTAAAGAGCGTCTTGATTATCAAAAAAGCATTGGTGAGCGTACAAAGATTAACAATCAAATTCATGTTGTAGCAACCGATCCTCAGACCGGCGACATTTTAGGTATTGTAGCAATGGTCCGTGGTAAAGACGGTAAATACTATAATGATCCTCAGTTAACGATGCTTCAAGGGTATCCTGTTGGGTCAACGATTAAAGGGGCGACAGTATACATGGGGTTGGATCAAGGGGTTATGAAACCCGGTGAGACCGTCAATGATACGCCTATGTATATTGAAGGGACACCACCAAGACATTCATGGCGTAATCTTGGAATTGTTGATGATCAGACGGCATTACAACATTCTTCAAATATTTACATGTTTAATGTTGCAATACGTCTTGGTGGATCTTCATATGTACCCAATGGACCACTTGTATTTTCGGATGCTGAAAAAACCTTTGCACTAATGCGAAATTACTACAGTCAATTTGGTTTAGGGGTTCGTACTCAAGTAGATTATCCGCGAGAAGAAATTGGTTATAAAGGCGGAACAAGTAATTCAGGTTCACTACTAGAATTTGCGATCGGTCAATTTGATAACTACAATGCAATGCAACTCAGTCAATACATCACGACAGTTGCTAATGGCGGATATCGATTACAACCTCATTTTGTAAAAGAAGCGTTAAATCATGATACGCACCGTCCTGTCTATCAAAACAATGTTAATATTCTTAATTCCATTGAAAATAAAGAAATGTTAGAGCGAGTTCGCTCCGGTATGCGTTTGTGTGCTTCCTCAAATATGTGTGGGGATCTTATTGCAACCGTACCATATAGTGCTGCAGCAAAAACTGGGACAGCGCAAGCGTATGATCCAGAGATTGGTTCCTATATCAATAATACATATGTTGCATTTGCTCCATATGAGCAGCCCAAAATAGCTGTAGCATGTATTGCACCGCTTGCTTATACTGAAGATTTATCGAATCCTGTTACAAATATTTGTACTTCAACAGGAGATCGAATTGTTGATGCTTATATGAATTTAAAATAATATATGCAATTAAAATAATATATGATATAATGAGTTGGCTAATAAATATTGGAGGTAACTATGAGAACTCAAGCGATTTTAGTTTGCACAGAATGTGGCGATGAAAACTATCACACAAGTAGAAACAAAAAAGTTCAATTAGAACGTATGGAAGTTACAAAATACTGCCCACGTGAGCGCAAACATACATTACATAAGGAAAAAAAATAAGCCTCTTTTGGCTTTTTTTTCTAGGTGAAAACGATGAAAGTAACATACAAGACATTAGGCTATGCAGCCACAAATACATATTACTTAAGTGATGGGAACCAAATGCTTATCATTGATCCATGTTTAGATCCACATCAAAATACTACCAATCTTTTAAAACCAACAGAGGGTTTTGAGGTTCTTGGCGTGCTCTTGACACACGGCCATTTTGATCATATTTCGGGTGTTGACGTTATCGTGGATACATTTAAGTGTCCGGTATACATGTATCATGAAGAAATTCACTATCTAAAAGATATGTCGTATAATTTATCAAATCAAACACCGGAGCCTTTTACGATCAATGCGAATCCGATTGCAATTGATTTGGAACCGTTAACAATCGGTCCTTTTGAATGTGATGTTGTTAAGACAGCAGGTCATACCAGTGGCTCTATTTCTTTTGTTTTTGATGATTTTATATTCGATGGTGATTTTATATTTGAACAAAGTATTGGAAGAACAGATTTACCTACTGGCAATATGAACGTCATGAATGCATCACTAAGAAGTTTTATAGCGGATTTTGGTGATATTGATTATATACTTTATCCTGGGCATGGGTCACCAACATCACTTTATAAAGAAATTGAAACCAATCCATATTTAAAACCTAATCTATAGATTAGGTTTTTTTTATCTATTCTCGTAATTTAAGGTATGGAATATATTGATAAGAAATTACATGATTTATTAAAGATGGCACTTTCACAATCAATTACAGATATCCATTTCGACATTACGGAAATCTTTCAAGTGATTCGCATGAGACGCCATAAAAAAACGATTAGAGTAATCCATGATCCAGGATCGAGCAAACTCTATGAACACTTAAAATATATATCGCGTTTTGATTTAAGTTTAACAGACATTCCACAAACGGGGACGTTTAGTATGATTTTTGATCGAAAGTATTATTTTAGATTTGCTGCAATTGAAACGTTTGAAAGAAAAAATGGTGTTGTTCGGATTTTGAATATTGTATTGATTCATTCTGCCTACGAATGTATTTCGAATAAGCGAATTGTAAAATCACTTTTAAAATCTTTTGAAGTAAACTCCGGTTTAATTCTATTTTCGGGTGTAACCGGGTCAGGTAAGTCTACAACCATGTTCAATGTTCTTAAGGAAATTACGACAGCATCCATTTACAGTGTTGAGAGTCCAATTGAGCATTTCTATAGCCATATTATCCAACTCGAGCCCATTAAATCACGACTTACTCAAGAAGATATTTTGAACCAACTTTTAAGGATGGATGCTGACATCATTGTGTTTGGTGAAATACGTACACGACAGGATTTAAGTCTATGTATTCGAGCTGTGAATATGGGGCATCGTGTATGTGCTACGATTCATGCGAGAAGTTCTTTTCATACAATCGATCGTCTCTTTGATCTTGGCGCAACGCGCTATGAAATTGAAACAGGATTAAACGGTATTTTATACCATTATCTGAAAAATACAAAAGGAGGGGCTATTTTTAAACATGAATTTTCAGATAAACTTCAAATTTATGACTACCTTAATCAAACATGTAAAAACGAACCTGTTGTCGATCTCTGAAACGGATAAATCAGTTTTAAGGCTTCTTGTCGTTGGTCTTTCTTTTCAAGAAATTAAATTTTACCTAAACATAAAAGATCAATCTTTCGATGCATACCTTCATCGAATCCTTCCAATCAATCTCTATGCACTTTATCCTCAAGTATCTGGAATTACACTTCTAAAGTTATACGATGAACTTAAAACACGAAAAGCTTATCGTTTCAAATTATTATGTCAATCGCTCGGATATTGGATTTTTCTTCACGCAGTCGTTTTATTTATGTTTGTATTTTACCGGAATCTATTGTATCCCGCTGTCGCCAAAGAACTTGAAGTATTTTCAAATAATCAGATTTATTCAAATGTTTCTCAAATAT
The DNA here is from genome assembly GCF_016617655.1 of Erysipelothrix sp. strain 2 (EsS2-7-Brazil). Taxonomy (NCBI): domain Bacteria; kingdom Bacillati; phylum Bacillota; class Erysipelotrichia; order Erysipelotrichales; family Erysipelotrichaceae; genus Erysipelothrix; species Erysipelothrix sp. strain 2 (EsS2-7-Brazil). The sequence continues at coordinate 17,675 of NZ_SCFT01000011.1, read as the reverse complement.
TGAGTCGAATTCTTTTGTATTTACAAATGTTGTTTCTAATACTTTTTATTTTAGCACTAAGTGTTTGTAGTCATAAAAAAATACGAATGATGATTGGTGCGGTGATCAATGGAATTTGGAAAGATAATTTGCTTGTTTTGTATCTATCGGAACAATTTTGTTTATTCTTCTCGATGATTTATCCTGAAACTAAAACAACACGTTTAACGCTTAAGTGTCTTCGAACTTCACTTTCTAAAACACTATCTGGTTCAATTGCATTTGAAATTGAACGTCTTTTGGAACAGGGTCAAGACATTTCAGATGCGTTATCACATGCTTCGCTCCATAGTTTAATTAAAAGCAATATGCGTGAGGGATTTCTATTTAATAATTTAGAATCGGTTTTCGGCACATGTTTAAATCTTACAGATATTCTTATATTGCACAATCTTACAAAAGTCATTCGAACATATAGGATGTTCGTCTCAATAAACATAATTATGATTGTGGTTATCTACTATGAACTAGTTATGATTCCACTTAAACTTATGGAGGGATTATGAAGCAAGGGTTTACGCTAATTGAAATGGTACTTGTGATGACGATTGTCGCAATTATCTTTATGTTGACACTACCAAACATTCAAAAGACGATCACGATGGTAAATCGGAAAGGGTGTGATGCTCAGAAGAAAATTGTAGATGCAGCAATTATGCAATATAAAATAAATTATGATGAATTACCAACAACAATAGATCAACTGATTAATGCAGGTTATTTAAGAGCAAATCAATCTAAATGTTTCAACGGTGAGGGCATCCACATTGAAAATGGTCAAGCTGTATAATATACGTTTTAGCCTGTGTGAATTTCTTCTTATGGTATTTGTTGTGAGTGCATCGATTCCAGTATTTCTTTCATTTCAAATTGAGATGAAGCACGAACCCAATTTGCTTGAGTATCAATTAAGTGCAATGGAAGATCTCGAAGTGGTTCCAATTCATGATAATCATTGGTTTAATGCGAACGGAAACATCAATAAAGGAGGGACAATTCAAATTGACGAGTACCGTTGTGTCATTCAACTTGGTTTTGGACGGTATCGCTGTGATTAGCTGCTTTACTTATATAGAGGTGATGTATTGTTTATTTATTTTAAGTTTGATGACCTATTTATTGTGTCTGTTTTATGCATAGAGCTTATTCGTTAATTGAGTATCTCTTGTGTTTAGCAATTACACCTTTGTTAATACTTGTTTTAAATCAGACTCTTGAACGGAGTTACATGCTTTTGGCTGAGGCACCGAGAATTAAACAGAATACTGTTTTTGAACTTCAGCTGCAACAGCTTTTAATTCGGAGTCGACGCGTAAAATGTGAAGCCAATCGGATATACTTTGAAAGAAACAATTTAGTTAATGAAATCAGTTTTAATGGGAAATATATTATTAAAAAACCAGGTTATGAGATTCTCTTGCATAATGTTACAGACTTTTCATGTGAAGGAAGTAGGGTGACTTATACGTTTGAAGCGAAAGAATACGAGTTTTATGGATGGTAACCTTGTCGGTTGCGCCAATGTCGTTTTTGTTATTTTATGTTTTTCAATTATTAAAGCATCAACACTCTATGTAAAGCATTATCGAATGAAGCAGACCATTAATAATATACAACAACGGATCGAATTGGAACGACTGGTGATTGACCATTTTTGTTTTGAGGATGAGGATTTCATGTACGAAGATGCTAACTTTGAAGTTTTTGCACAAAAAAAAGATCAAAAAGTTTATGTTTCTATAAATGGTATTAGGTCATATCGGTTTTCTTATGATATAATTGATGATGGAAGTTTTAACTTAACTAAAATGGAGGATTAATTATGATTCAATCAAATGATTTAAGAGCTGGGATGTCAATTATCTATGAAGACAACTTATACCAAGTGTTGGATACATCGCATAATAAAACAGCGCAACGACAAATGATTATCAAAGCTAAAGTTCGTAACATGCGTTCAGGTTCTGTTACGGAACTAACAATGATCGGTGGCGATAAAGTTGAGCAAGCACATATTGATAAACGTGTAATGCAATATCTATATGATGCTGGCGAAGAACTTGTTTTCATGGATGGTGAAACATACGAGCAACTCGAAATTTCAAAATCCCGTCTTGAATGGGAAATGAACTTTATGAAAGAAAATCAAGATATTACTGTTGTTTTCTATGAGTCTGAAGTACTTGGTGTTAATTTACCAGAAAAAATTGCTTTAAAAGTTACTCAAGCTGAGCCAGCTGTTAAAGGTGATACAGCAACAAATGCTCAAAAAAACGCTGTTGTTGAAACAGGATTAGAAATCCGCGTTCCGTTATTTATCAGCGAAGGTGAGATTGTACTTGTAAATACTACAGATGGTAAATATTCAGGTCGTGCATAAATCTATTATCAAATAACCACAAGCAAATTCATTGTTAAATCGTGAATTTGCTTTTTATTTATCAGTACAATTATTGGACATTAGGTACAACTTTACTTATAATAAACGTGTATACTTCAGGGCAGGGTGAAATTCCCGATCGGCGGTAAACCCCGCGAACCAATTGGTTGAACTTGTGAAATTCAAGTGGCGACAGTTAAAGTCTGGATGGAAGAAGTTTTTTTCATGTTCGCCTTGAGTATTAATATTTTTTTACAAGGAGGCTAATATGAAAAAATATAATACTCGCACAATGGTTAATATAGCAATGCTGACAACAGTATCCGTGATTCTCTACATGTTTGAATTTTATGTACTTCCGGGATCACCGTTACAAGCAGATTTAAGTGATTTACCGGTTATTATCGGTGGTTACCTTCTCGGCACAGGTCCAGGACTTATGATTGCTTTTTTAAAGAATATATTGCATATGTTCTTTTTATCAAAAAATGCAGGACCGGTTGGAGAGATTGCGAATTTTAGTTATGCAGTCTTAATCATGTTACCCATTGCATGCTATAAACCTACTACAAAAACCAAACGTAGTGGATTATATGTTTTTACAGTATGTGCGAGTGCACTTTTAATGAATCTTATTAATTATTTTATAACATTCCCATTATATGGAATGAGCCAAGAAGGCGCGTGGAACTTGCTCTTTGCGGTGTTTTTACCATTTAATTTAGCAAAAGGGACGCTCTTAATCGTTTTCTTTAGCGTTTTACGTCCCCATTTACATAGAATCACAGGACATTAATGTGATATAATTACCTCAAGGAGTGATTGGATATTATGAAATCTCGAGTGAATAAATATCAAGACTTACATGAGCAAATTGCATTGGACTCTGAAAGTAATATTGAAAATTCAGATCTCTCACATTTTGCGAATCGATTGAATCAAATTGATAATCAATTTGATAAAATGGATGTCGTTGCAAGGGAAGATCGTGAGCCAACACATGCACGCCAAATTGAAGAGGTTCAAGAAGAACATTCGATTGATGAAGAACCGAAAGTAGAACCTCAATTTGATACGTTTGAGAGTGCATATCTCAAAGATTTTTTGGATGAAGTAAAAGAGTATAATGTTCGCAAAGGTTATCGTGATCTTGAGAATACCGATGCAAATATTTTAAGCGAGTTAAATAAATCGTCAGAAATTGCGAAGCCATTTAATGACGATGAAATGACAACGGTCTTACATGCGATTGATCCTGAACTGTCAACGATGGATGCAGATGTTTTTATTGAGGATGAAACGGAAGAAGATGTGAATCTTGATGAATTACCCAATCTTGATGAGACAATAGTATTCAAATCTGTAGAACATAATTCAGTTGATGCGTATGAAGCAGAGGATGAGCTTGAAAAGACAATTGCGATGGCAGTTCAAGAAATGGTTGATGATGAAGAAACTGTAGTAGATATTAACAACCAAGAAGCATTATCTGATGTCGAGTTTGAATTAGATTCTGATGAATTTGACAATATTTTGTCTGAGGAAGACGATTCAATATTTGAAATGCAAGCGCAATTAGAGGCGATGGAAGATTATTCAGACAGTGATTTTGACTCGGATAAATTCCGCAGTGAATTACTCGCTCAAACACAAACATTACAACATAAGATTATTGATCAAGAACAAAATATTGATCAAATGAATGAAACGATGGTACGAACGAATAGAATGTTAAACGTTGTGTTATCATTACTCATTCTTGCGATTATTGTTGTATTGTTATTGATTGTAGCGCAATTTAGGAAGTAGGAATGTTTTTGTGTTTAATATAGCAATTGATGGACCGAGTGCATCGGGTAAAAGTACCATCGCTAAGCAATTAGCAAAAAAATTAGGATTTGTCCATATTGATACGGGAGCAATGTATCGTGCAGTAGCACTAATTTGTTTAAATCAAGATATTGATTTAAATGATGAAAAAGCTTGCTTTAATATCGTTAAAGATTTAGTTATTGAATTACCAGAAGAAAATATGATTTTGGTTAATGGAGAAGATGTGTCACTTCTTATTCGAAATGACCGTGTATCCAAAGCAGCTTCACAGGTTTCTAAGCATAAATTGGTTCGAGATGTATTGGTATCCATTCAACGCGACATAGCTTCGAAAAAAGGATTTGTATTGGATGGACGTGATATTACATCGGTTGTTCTTCCAGATGCAGAAGTGAAGATTTTTCAAACAGCGGATGCAGGGGTTCGTGCGCGTAGACGTTTTAATGAGTTGGTTAAAAATGGAATTGAAACGACCTATGAAGCAGTTCATGCAGATTTGCTTGAACGTGATGCGCGCGATATGAATCGTCAAGAATCACCACTCATTAAGGTTGAAGATGCCATTGAGATAAATACAACATCAATGTCAATTGAAGATGTTGTATCACAAATAATAAATATTATAGAGAGTAGGAATTTGAATGATTGATGGAGTAGTAGCAATCGTTGGCCGTCCTAATGTAGGGAAATCATCTCTGTTTAATCGAATTATGGGCGAGAGAATTTCTATTGTTCATGATGAAGCAGGGGTTACGCGTGATCGTCTTTATGGAAAGACCACATGGTTAACAAAAGATTTAAGATTTATTGATACGGGTGGAATTCAGATGGAAGGTCAACCGTTTCAAGAAGAAATAAAGATGCAAGTTGATATTGCAATTGATGAAGCAGATATGATTATTTTTGTAGTGAGTGCCAAAGATGGTTTGACTACGGATGATGAGTTTATTGCACGTCTTTTAAGACAAACCAATAAACCAGTTATTATTGCTGCAAATAAGGTTGATGATGTTCAATTTGTTTCAGATATATATGAATTTTATGCACTTGGTTATGATGAACCGTTTGCGGTTTCCTGTGAACATGGTATTGGTTTAGGGGATCTCCTTGATGAAGTCATCAAAAAATTACCACAAGATGGTATCACAATGTATGAAGATGAACTTAGTTTCTGTGCAATTGGTCGTCCTAATGTAGGGAAAAGTTCATTGGTCAATGCAATATTAAACCAAGATCGTGTTATTGTTTCCAATATTGAAGGTACCACACGTGATGCAATCGATACGCCTTTTAGAATGAATGACCGTGATTACGTAATCATTGATACTGCTGGGATTCGAAAGCGTGGAAAAATATATGAAGACGTTGAAAAATATTCCGTTCTTCGTGCAATGAGCGCGATTGATCGAAGCGACGTTGTTCTATTTTTAATTGACGGTGAAGCCGGTATTCGTGCTCAAGATAAACACGTAGTTGGTTTTGCGCATGAAGCAGGAAAACCAATTATTATCGTTTACAATAAATGGGATGTCGTAGATAAAGAAGAAACGGCAATGGAAGATGTTAAAAAAATCATTCGTAGTGAGTTTATGTACTTATCCTATGCTCCAATTGTATTTGTATCCGCATTAACGCGTAAACGTGTTCATACATTGATTCCCTTAATCGAAGATGTTCACGCAAATAGCATCAAACGTATTAGCACCAGTGTTATTAATGAAGTTATTCATGATGCTGTAATGCTTACGCCACCGCCATCACACAATGGAAAGCGTTTAAAAGTATTTTATGCATCACAAGTAAGTACGGTGCCACCAACTTTTGTAATTTTTGTGAATGATCCTGAGTTGTGTCACTTCTCTTATAAGCGATACTTGGAAAATGCTCTGAGAAATGCTTTTGATTTCACAGGGACACCGATTCGAATACTTATTAGAAAGAGGGGAGCTTAATGAAAATCGGAATTGTAGGTTCTGGTAGTTGGGGAACTGCTTTGGGGCAAGTCTTAGCGGATAATGGCCATGAAGTTATGATGTGGGGACGTAAGTTGGACCAGGTTGTTGATGTTCATTTATATCATTTAAATGAGGAATTCTTCCCAGGGGTAAAGCTTAACGAACGATTAGATGCTACACAAAATTTCGAGGATATTTTAGACTCTCAAATCATACTGCTTGCGGTGCCAACTGGAGCCGTCGAAGAAGTATGCATCGAGCTTAATGCTCATTTAGATCATCCTGTCATCATTATTAATGTCGCGAAAGGACTCCATCCTACAACGCATGAGTTGCTCGATCACGTTATTAAGCGTGTTATCGATTCCGATAAACTCACAGGTGTTGTTAGTCTCATTGGTCCTTCTCATGCGGAAGAAGTTGTTTTACGTAAAATTACAACAATTAATGCCGTGTCGGATGATATGGAACTCGCGGAACAAATTCAATTACTTTTCTCTAATGAATATTTTAGAGTTTACACTAATGATGATGTGATTGGATCTCAATATGGAGTTGCTATCAAAAATGTAATTGCACTTGCAAGTGGAATTGCTGCGGGGTTAGACGCAGGTGATAATGCACGTGCAGCATTAATTACACGTGGTTTGACAGAAATGCAACGATTTGGTGTTCACATGGGTGGACAGCCGGAAACCTATCTTGGACTTTGTGGTGTCGGTGATCTCGTCGTAACTGCGACATCGGTACATTCGCGCAATTACCAAGCGGGTATGGAAATTGGTCAAAAGAATTCAGCTGATGGATTTTTAGATCATAACACAAAAACTGTTGAAGGCGTTTTTGCTGCAAAGGTAGTTTATGAAATTGCAGTGGAAGAAGGCATTGAGATGCCAATAACTGAACAAATTTATAAAATTATTTACGAAGAAAAACGCCCTTCTGAAGCCATAAGTGAATTAATGGTGAGAGATTTGAAACCTGAGCGTATTTAACTTGTCAGACAGCAGTTATAATGCTATTATTTGATTATGAAATGGAGGTTTCAATATGAGTGAAACATACAACAAGAAATTATTAAGCGAGTCAATCGCTGGCAAATTAGACATTAGTAAAAAACAAGCAAATGAATTTATCGAAACATTCCTAGACGAGGTAAAAGAAATTCTCGAAAACAAGGGAACAGTCGATTTAGCTGGTTTTGGAAAATTTGAGGTTCGTCATCGTGCAGAGCGTGATGGTTTTAATCCTCAAACAAAAGAAAAAATCCGCATTGCCGCATCACACAGTGTTGGATTCAAACCTGCGAAAGCTCTTAAAGACGCAGTTAAATAATTAATGATTTTAAAAAAGGAGCTCGTCTCCTTTTTCTATAGTGGAGGTTAGTATGGGTTTAATGGGTGTCGGCTATGGATTTGTAATCCTTGCCGCTATAATATCTTTTGCTGCACAGATTTATGTCCAGTCTGCCTACAGCAAATACAGCCAAGTTGATACATTTGAGCATCTGACGGGTGCACAAGTTGCACGTCGTATTTTGGAGTTAAAAAATATTGATGATGTTCAAGTAGTTGAATCAAATGGTGGTGAATTGAGTGATCATTACGATCCAACCAACAAAGTTGTTGCACTTTCACCTAAAGTTTATCACGAGACAAGCATTGCTTCGGTTTCAGTTGCTGCTCATGAATGTGGTCATGCAATTCAACACGCTGAAAATTATGGTTTTATTGCTTTACGTAATAAAGTTTTACCGTTTGCAATCGTCGCAAGTAAATTTAGTATGATTCCAATTATGATTGGTTTATTTGGAAGTCCACAATTTTTAAAAATTGGAATTATCTTATTATGTGTTATTGCAGTTTTCCAACTCGTAACACTTCCTGTTGAGTTTGATGCGTCCTTACGAGCTGTCAAAATATTAGAACAAGAGTCTATACTTGACTCAGGGGAACTTCAAGGTTCTAAGAAGATGTTAACGGCTGCAGCGTTGACCTATGTTGCAGCATTGGTTGGAACACTATTGAGTATTCTACGTTATATTGCGATTTATAATCGAAGAAACGATTAAGACACCAAGTGTGTCTTTTTTTTATGCACCTAATTCCCTATAGCTTATTTAAAGAGGGGGGATTTAGATGCATATCAATTTTATATTTTTTTGCTTATTCATGATGTTCTTTACGACAGCGGTATCATGTGAATACATCGATGATCGCCAACGGGTTCCAAGTGAACTTCTCGAAGTTACCTTTGATAAAGGCGAACTCTCTTTAAGGGGATGGGCTTTCATGCGAAGCTACATTAATTATTACGGTTCTACGACACATTCGTACAGTTTAAATATAAAAGGTCGTACCCATAAGGTTTTACCTCTTGAGTTGGATTCAGTGGATTTAACGAGGATCATGTCTTATCGAGGCAATAAGCAATGTCGTGATAATCAAAAGCGAACCCAATCGTGTAATCATATTTATCAAAATGTTGGATTTAAGGGGTCGATACCGCTTCAAGAGCTCCAAGAAGGCGATTACGATCTTACACTTGTAATTCATCATAAAGATACGGAACATCGAGTGGAAGTGCCTTTATATTTGACGAGTATGCGTTCATTGTCGCATTACCATGAAGGACTAGAATATGTCGTGGATTCTGTTTTCAAGCAAGGCGGCCTTACGGTGTATTATCACACACTTATAGCAACCGCAACACCATCTCCATCCTATGAGGGAAGGGTTGTGGAGTATGGTCAAACGTGTTCCAGTGCACATGGAAATACTGCATTTTACCGGAAAGGGGCAACATTTCATAACATAATGGACGTGTCTCGATACAAAGATCTCGTTTCATATTTCAAGGTTCGTGCGAAACAATCTGGGTGTTTTGACGGACGCCAACGATTGGTAGAGGGCAATGAAGTCACAGTTCATATTCCAAGTACGTATGTAAATTATACTGGAGGGAGGATGAAGCTGAAAATTCGTCAAAAACTGCCTAAACTTGATGCACAACCATTAAAAATCAAACAGTATCAAACTTATGATGCATTTGAAAAGGTAACTGCATTTGATCATAGACAAATGAATATTTCCAATCGTATTAACATTTCATCTAATAATGTTAATGAGAGGATTCCTGGAGTTTATCAAACATGTTATGTAATTACAGACTCGTGGAAACGGAGTGCTCGTTCATGCCGTAAAGTTATCGTGGAGAAGATTCCGACTTATTCTAGGTATATGAGTGAAAATAGTTTTTCTAGAGCTCGATTAAAACTTTGGAATCAAATTGAACTGAAACGTGTGATTCAAGATGCATTCTTGCGTAGAAAGCGGTACATAAAAAAATCGTATTGATGAAATATATGGAGTTCATCAATACGATATATTTAATTATTTTTTTGCTTCTTTTTCTACAGCAGCTTGTGCAAGGATATTTAAGTAATTCCAAGGACGGTCAAAATGAGGTTGGAAGAAGAAATCAACATATGCTAAATCTTCAATCGTCATTTTATTTTGAACTGCAAGTGAAAGTGTGTTTGCGGATTGAGTAATATCATATTTTGATATGACTTGACCACCAACAATGCGATGTGTGTCTTTTTCATAGACAAGTTTCATCATTACTTCTTCTGTTGTTGGCATAAACTCAGGGCGGTAGTTATCTTTAACAAGTACAGAGTCTACATCTAACCCAAAGAATGGCGCTGAATTCACCGTAACACCGGTGGATCCAATATTATAGCCAAAGAGATAAAGACCTGATGTACCTTGTGTTCCACGATACTTAACTTTGTTTTCAACAATATTTTTTCCTACAAGAGTTCCCATTCTTACAGCGTTGGTTGCAAGTGGAATATAAGCGTGATCGCCCGTTGGATTGTAGTGAACTGCGACATTATCACCCGCAGCATAAATTTCTGGACGGCTTGTTTGCATATACTCGTTAACTTTGATCGCGCCATTTGGTAGTGTTTCAACCTTATCTTTAATTAATTCTGTACTTGGTCTAAATCCAACACACATAATTACAAGGTCTGCATCGAAACTACCTGCGGATGTGACAACTTGACTTACATTTCCATTATCATCGGCTTTAAATTCTTGAACAGTTTGGTTCAATGCAAGCTTGATGCCACGGTTTGTTAAGTCAGCTTCGAGAACATCCGTAAACTCAGGATCTAAATACTTATTAAGGATTCGATCGAGGCCATCAACTAATGTTACATCCTTTCCTGATTCACCAAATGCTTCAACGAGCTCGATTCCAATATAACCACCACCAACAATAACAACTTTTTCAGCTTTATCTTTACGTGCAATGATTTCTTGAGCTTGATTATAGTTTTTACACAACATAATATTTTCAGATTCAATACCTGGAATTGGCGGAACAATTGGCCAAGAACCTGTTGTTAAGACTAATTTATCATAAGTTTCTTCAAAAGTTTCATTTGTAAGTAAATTTGTAACAGAAACGCGTTTTGCATCAACATCGATATCTGTAACATTATGTTCCATATGAACGTCTGCACCTAATGATGCGAGTTCCTTAGGACTTGAATAAAATAGGCTTTGTGCGTCTTTCACAACACCACCGATATATAAAGCAATACCGCATGATAAAAATGAAACATTATCATTACGTTCGAAAACCTTAACCTCAGCAGTTGGGTCTTCATTAATTATTGCTTTAACTGCGGATGTACCTGCATGTGTACAACCAATAACTACAACTTTCATACATAATCCTCCTTAATGCATACGCTTATTATACCAATGTTTAAAATGAAATTTGAGTGATATGACCGTAAACGAATAACTGTTGTTGACACAGAATCGAATCAAACATATAATAATTGTTGCGAACCATTTGCAAATGGTTTAAACGTACACATTAACATTGAATAATTATAAAAATATAAAATAAAAGGAGAGGACATGCAAGCTATACTTACGGTAGAGAATATGAGTTTTTCTTATTCCAAAAATAATATTTTAGAGTCTGTGTCCTTTGCGATTCATGAAGGAGATTTCGTAGCGCTCATTGGCGCTAATGGTTCTGGAAAATCGACACTTCTAAAGGTTGTATTGGGATTTGAGCGGGCAAAAGAAGGTGCGGTAACACTTCTTGGAGAGCCAATTGATCGATTTAGTCAATTTGATTCCATTGGATATGTCCCACAAGGTGGGTTATTGGGAGTTGCGGATTTTCCGGCAACTGCGTTGGAAATTGTAATGCTTAGAATTTCCAAGGGTAGTTTTTTTAATTTTTATTCCAAATCCCGTAAAAAACGTGCACTTGAAGCTTTAAAACGTGTGGGTATGGAAGCATATGCTGATGAAATGATAAATAATCTTTCGGGTGGGCAATTGCAACGCGTTTTAATCGCACGTGAATTAATTGTAGAACCGAAAGTACTGTTTTTAGATGAACCGACCAATGGTTTAGACCAAGATGCGATACAAAATCTTTATCAGTTACTTGAAATTCTTAACCAAGAACATAAAATGACAGTAATTATGGTAACACATAACCTCGATCATGATGTTCAGAAGATTAATCGTATTTTTGAAGTGAAAGATCGTACAGTTCAAGAGGTGACTGCACATGTTTAAATATGAATTTATGCGAACCGCTTTTCTTGTCGGTGGTTTATTAGCCATTATTATTCCTTTGATTGGCGTCGTTGTTGTTTTTAAACGCATGTCAATGATTGGAGACGCACTTTCGCATGTTTCTTTAAGTGGCATTACAATTGGTCTGATTCTAGGATTTAATCCAATTGTTGGTGCGATTGCTCTAAGTTTGGTGGCTGCATTAAGCATTGAATTTATACAAAAACGATTTGGAAAATATCAAGAATTAGCCATCGCAATTATTATGTCGTTTGGAATCGGTTTATCGGGCGTTTTATTGGGGTTTGTTAAAAACCCAGCGAATTTTAACAGTTTTCTATTTGGCAGTATCGTAGCGATTGGTGGGAGCGACAATTGGTTGGCAATTTTATTGAGTCTTATCGTTATTATTGTATCGATTCGATATTATCGAGAGTTTTTCTACCTTGCATTCGATGAGAAATCAGCGATGTTATCGGGTATTGATACAAATCGCATCTCGTTAATCTTTACCATCTTGACTGCAATCACCGTATCGGTTGCATCACGCATTGTCGGTGCGCTCATTGTTTCATCGCTCATGGTAATTCCCACAGCATGTGCAATGCAAGTATCAAAAAGTTATCGATCAACAATGCTTTATGCAATTGGATTTTCATTATCATTCGTTTGGGCAGGATTAGCACTCTCGTACAGTCTTAATCTTGCACCCGGTGGCACCATTGTGCTTTTGGGTGTCGCAATATTAGTTTTACTCATTCTAATAAAAACTGTATTAAAGCGAGGGTAATCTTGAATTTACCTTCGCTTTTAGTTATAATATAGAAGATAAAAATCATTGAAGAGAATAAGTAACAGGACATATCTTTTATAGAAACAATAGGGTTGATGGAACTATTGATTGATATCCTGCGAATTCATCTTGGAGAGAAGCTAATCACTTACGTGTCGTTTGCGTTAAAAACGAAGAGATGTATACATTATTTTGTATAAATCAGGATGGTACCGCGCTTGACGTTCCTGGACGTGCGGTTTTTTTTATGTTTAAGGAGGATTTAGATGGACTTAAAAGAAATTATGAATCAAGGGCTTGAAGCAATCAAATCTGCTCAATCACTTGAGCATTTAAATGATGTTCGTATTGAATATCTAAGTAAGAAAGGTCTTCTAACAAAAGTTATGGGCCAAATGAAAGATTTATCCAATGAAGAGAAACCTTTATTTGGTAAACGTGTTAATGAAGCAAAACAGAGCATTGAGTCAGCACTTAAAGAAAAACAAGCAGACTTAGAAGCAATAAAATTAGAGCAAGATATGGCTCGTGATGCGATTGATGTGACGTTACCTGGAACGCAGTTTAAACAAGGAAGTCAAAATCCATTAATTCTAATGCGTCGCGAAATGGAAGATTTCTTTAGAGAAATGGGATATAAAGTCGTGGAAGGGGATGAAGTTGAACTTGATTTATACAACTTTGAACGTGCCAATATTCCGCAAGATCATCCTGCTCGTGAGATGCAAGATACATTCTTTATTGATGAACATACTTTACTTAGAACCCATACAACTGCAATCCAAATGCGTGCATTAGAAGAATATGCGCCTTCGGTTCCAGTTAAAGTTATTTGTCCTGGAAAAGTTTACCGTCGTGATGATGATGATGCGACACACTCCCATCAATTTGTACAGATGGAAGGTTTAGTACTGGGTCATGGCATTACGTTATCGGATTTAAAAGGGACTTTAAACCTTTTTGCGAAGAGGATGTTTGGAGAGAGTCGAGAAATTCGATTTAGACCAAGCTATTTCCAATTTACCGAGCCTAGTGTTGAGATTGATGTAACATGTCATCTTTGTGGTGGCAAGGGCTGCAACATTTGTAAGGATACTGGCTGGATTGAAATTCTGGGTGGTGGTATGGTTCACCCAAACGTCTTGCGTGCAGCGGGTTATGATGACCCAACGCTTTCAGGATTTGCCTTTGGAATTGGTGTCGAACGCATTGCAATGCTTAAATACGGAATTGATGATATTCGATCATTTTATACAAATGATAAACGATTCATTGATCAATTTAAGCGGTTTGAGTAGGAGGTTAGAATGTTAGTTAGTAGAAAATTATTAAATAGATATGTGGATATTGCTGATATCGACACATTAACACTTGCGGATACCCTCACAAACGCAGGTTTAGAAGTAGAAGGTATTGAACCGCTCATTCATGGTACCAATTTAACCGTTGGTCATGTATTAGAATGTGTTCCACATGAAGACAGTGACCACTTAAATGTATGTCAGGTAGACTTAGGTGATCACGTAGAACAAATTGTTTGTGGCGCATCAAATATTAAAACCGGCTTATATGTCTGTGTTGCCCAAGTCGGTGCAGTGTTACCGGGAGATTTTAATATTAAAGCATCAAAAGTACGTGGTGTAGAATCAAATGGAATGATTTGCTCTCTCAATGAACTTGGTGTAGCTGAAAAATTCCAAACTGAAGAACAAAAAACGGGGATTGTCGTTTTACCAAAAGCAGAGCCGGGAAGTAATCCTGCCGTTGCATTAGGATTAGATGATGAAATTCTTGATATTTCACAAACGCCGAATCGTTCTGATTTTATGTCAATAATCTCAATTGCGCATGAAGTGAGTGCGCTGTTTGGTCGTAAACTGACATTACCGCAATTTGAAGGTGTAGCGAACATCGGTAGTGAGACCAAGCTTCAAATTCAATCATATACTGAAAAGTCACCACTTTTTTTAGGTAAAGTAATTGGTAATGTGACAATTGGGACCTCACCAAGTTGGATTCGTGAAGCCTTGATTGGTTCTGGAATTAAACCAATTAATAATGTTGTCGATATATCAAATCTTGTCATGCTTGAAACCGGTCATCCAATGCATTTTTACGATATTGACTTCCTAAGTCATCAAAACTTGTCAGTTCATGATGATTTTGAAGGTATAGTAGAAGCGCTTGATGGTCAAATGTATAAACTCGAAAAAAATGATCTTGTTATTATGAATGGTGAGGTTCCAGTGGGGATTGCAGGGATTATGGGTCTTGGTAATTCGATGATTCAACCGAATTCTAAGGGACTCGTAATTGAGGTCGCACGTTTTAATCATGTGTCTGTTCGTAAAACAGCAACACGTTTAGGGTTAAGCAGCGAGTCATCTACACGTTACACAAAGCCAATGGATAATAATGCATCCAAACAGGCGATGGATCGTGCAGTTCAACTTTTAATCGAGTATGCAGATGCAACAAATATTGAAGAAACTGTTCAGTGGGGCGCGCTTGATAGCACTCCTGTCGAGGTTTCAATCACGGTTGATCGTATCAATCAATATCTTGGAACTTCTTTAGAAGAAGCTGTCATTATGGATGTATTTGAACGTCTCAATTTTAAACCGCGTCACGTTGAGGGAATGATTACATGTACAATCCCTTCATATCGTAAAGATATTTCGATTGAAGAGGATCTCATTGAAGAAGTCATCCGAATCGTTGGTTATGATGTCATGGATGAGACATTACCGCTTATGGATTTAACACTGGGTAATTTAAATAATCAACAACTTAAGACACGCATGATTGAAGATGTATTATTAGGCTTTGGTGCAGACCAAATTCTATCTTATACACTTGTAGATGAAGCGAAAACAGTTGGCTCAGAGTCATTGGGTACTCCAATTCGTCTAGCTAATCCTATCAGCGATAAACGAGCTTTCTTAAGAACGCATTTATTACCATCGATGGTGGAAGTCTTGGCGTATAATAATGCTCACAAAATTTCCGATGTTCTCTTTTTTGAACAGTCTTCAGTTTATGCCGAAGGTGTTAAATCAAATCGTTTAGGAATTATTGGTCAAGGTTCGCTCTTTAATAAGAATTGGACTAAAACAGAAATTCCTTTAGACTTCTTCACACTTAAGGGAATGGCGATGGAATTATTTGATAAATTAGGATTTAGTGAAAAACGCTTCCAATTCAAACAAAGCGGTTTTGATGATACAAAATTCCATCCATTCAAGAGTGCAGAAATTCTATTTGACCGTAAGCACCTAGGGGTCATTGGACAGCTTCATCCGACCTATGCGAAAGAACATGATTTGAAAGATCCTATTTATTTAGAAATTGATTTGGATTCTCTTTTAGGTCAAAAAGCAGGGGCCATCAAAGCAACTTCGGTCGCAAAATATCCAATCATGACTCGAGATCTCGCAATTCTTTGCGATACCAATCTATCGGTAAGTGATTTAATCCAATCGATTGAAAAAGTATCACGAAAATATTTGGTAGACTTAAACGTCTTTGATGTGTTTACATCTGAAAAACTAGGGGATAAAAAATCTATTGCATTCCAGTTGTCTTTTGGGCAAGACCGTACCTTAGAGGTCGAGGAAATTAATGATATAATGGAAGCAGTAGTTGAAGAATTGAAAAAACGTTTCAACGTTGAAGTGCGATAACATTAGGAGGTAAAAAATATGGGTAGAGCATTTGAAGTTCGTAAGGCGTCGATGCAAAAGACAGCGGCAGCTAAAACGAAGGTATATTCACGATATGGAAAAGAGATTTATATGGCGGCTAAGGCTGGTATTCCTGATCCTGAGATGAATGTGGGTTTAAAGCGTATTATCGATGAAGCAAGAACAAAACAAGTTCCTGCGGATGTCATTAAACGTGCGATTGAAAAAGCTAAGGGGGGTTCTGAAGAGAACTACCATGCGGTACGTTATGAAGGATTTGGACCCGGTGCATCGTCATTTATTGTTGAATGTTTGACAGACAACGATAACCGAACATACAGTGAAGTTCGAAATTGCTTTACAAAATCTAAAGGGAAAATTGGTGTGAATGGTTCGGTTGTTCATGGTTATGAACACGTTGGTTTATTATCATTTGAATCCAATGATGAAGAAGCAATCATGGAAATTCTTCTTGAAAACGATGTTGAATTGATCGATATTGAACAAGAAGAGGGTCATATGACAGTTACTGTTGATACGACAAGCTTACATAAAGCGAAAGAAGCACTTGAAAGCAAATTGGGCGAAATTCAATTTGATGTCCTTGAGATTACTTATTTACCGAATGAATATGTAACCGTCGAAGGTGAAGATGCCGATAACTTTAAAAAAATTCAAGCGATGTTTGATGAAGTTGAAGATATTCAAGAAGTCTATCACAACGTTAAGTTTGAAGATTAAGATTGTAAACCTCTAGAATTATTACTAGAGGTTTTTTTGTGAACCTTTGATGAAGAATGTATGGATTAAGTCAAAAGCTTTGATTGGTCTGTACTATGTACGATATAATCAACATATACAAAAGGGAGGCTTTAAAATATGGGAAATTTATTAGACAAAGCAAAAGAACTTGCAGCAAAAGCAAAGAGCTCTGCTGATGATTTGGGTGTCAAAGCCAAAGAAACCGCCGAAGATCTTGGTGAAAAAACTGAGTCGGTCACAAAAGAAGCATCTGAAAAGATGAATGAATTTGGAGAAAAAGCGAAAGAAACTGCCGAAGATGTATTGGAGAAGGGTCGTGATATGACCGCCGATGCTGTAACAAAAGGTAAGCAAGTCGCTGAAGATTTATCGGGAAAGGCTAAAGAAACCGCTGAAGACTTAACCGATAAAGCGAAAGACATTTTTAATAAATAATTTAACGTGTTAAATGGATAAAAAAACCTTAAGATATCGAAAGAAGATTTGGAACTGACCTAGTTCAGTGGGACTAAAGAAAAAAAACCTCTTGTATGAGAATTATTGTAAAATAGTTCAATATAGGAGGTTTTTATATGGGAACACGAACTATGCATAGCTATGAGACAAAGATGA
>NZ_SCFT01000010.1:0-68551 GCF_016617655.1 Erysipelothrix sp. strain 2 (EsS2-7-Brazil) | reverse complement strand
GTGAGAAGGTTTATACCAAAAGGAAAATCAATGTATGATATAGCGCAACAATATCTTGATGATATTTGCTTCAAAATTAACTCAATGCCGCGAAAAATATTTGACTTCAAAACGGCCTATGAGATAGGCTTTAATAAAAGTAAAAGTGGTGCGGTTGAGATTTGATCCAGACTTTGCAATGGTATATTATATATAGACTTAAACTTTTTTGCGTTTTCTTAAATTATCGTATTTCTAGTAAGTATATTTTAACTAGAGTGTAGTTTATCTAATAGTAGATAAGATTACGTAAAAAATTATTCTTAACTTAATGATTGATCATAATAAATTGAAAAATAGTATTGTCACTGTCATATGTGAAAAAATAATAAACTCTTTGATTTGAACTTCAATGTTGAAGAATTCATTATTTTTAAAGTATTTTCTAAAAAAAAGCAATTTTCGATTATGTTAGATAATCATTAATTAGAGAGAAAAAACAATCGTGATATGGTATACTAATATCTAGATTTGAGGTGATATTCTTGGCAAAAAATAAGCATGTCAAGCCCGTATTAAAATGGGTAGGTGGCAAAAGACAGTTGATTGATAAAATTGTTCCACTAATAGATATTGAAAATAAAATATATGTTGAACCGTTTGTTGGAGGAGGAGCAATTTTATTTGAACTTCAACCTGAGAGCTCAATCATTAATGATTATAATGAAGAACTAATGAATGTATATAAGGTAATAAAAGAAAATCCAACTCAATTGTTAAATCAATTATTAATTCATAAAGAAAACAATTCGGAAAGCTACTATTATAAAATCAGATCTCTAGATAGAAGCGAAGATTACAATAAACTTAACTCTGTGGAAAAGGCAGCGAGGATTATATATCTTAATAAAACTTGCTATAATGGTTTATACAGAGTTAATTCGTCAGGACAGTTCAATTCTCCGTTCGGACGTTATAAAAATCCTAATATAATAAATGAAATTACGATAAATGCAGTTTCCGAATACTTTAATGAAAATGATGTGAATATATTATCGGGTGATTATCGTAAAGTTCTAGAAACAGTTGATTCAAATCATTTTGTATATTTAGATCCACCATATATGCCGATATCTTTTTCTTCTTCCTTCACTGGATATACCGATAACGGGTTCGGATTGAATGAGCAAATTGTTTTACGCGATGAGTGTGTTAGACTTCATAAAAAAGGTGTTAAATTTATACAATCAAATTCTTGCTCAGAAAAAATCTATGAATTGTATTCCGAAATAGAAGGGTTTACAATTTTAACTGTTGATGCAACAAGATCAATAAATAGTAGAGGTGATAAAAGAGGATTAATCGAAGAAGTTTTAATCACTAATATATTATAAAAGGAGGTAGAATATGCGGTACACAGTATTTGAGTATCTAAATCTCTCTGCTGAAGATAAACTAACTTACTTTATGGAGACAAGATCAGAACTAAGTCAATTAGCTTCATATTGGGTTAATTTTGAAAATGTAAAGAAGAACTTTTCTAAATATGATATTCCCAAATTATATATGTTTGATTATTTGGTGGGCAAAGAGAGGGACGAAATAGAGGCGTTCTTTAAAGAAGAAGCGGAATTGTTAATGTTCATCCCATATCTATTGGGAATAAGAGAGGACAAGTTTGACAAGGCAAGTGGTATAAAAAATAGGATCTTGAAAGTTCAAGATTCTCATGGTGAATACTCTTTAGATTTTGGAAATATTCAGGTTGAAAATTTAAGTAAGTATCTTAAGTTTGTGAATGATTCTGGGCTTATTTGGGCTTTATCACAAGGGTTAAATAAATCAATCCATGATTATTCAATTGGTGTAGAAGCAGGAATGGATAGTAATGGTAGAAAGAATAGAAGTGGTAGGAGTGGAGAAGAATTCTTATCAGTTGTGTTAAGAGAGATAGCTACCAACAAAGGATGGCTGACTTTAGATCAAACATCTGCCGCCGCAATTAAAGAGCACTATGGAATCGAAGTAGGTAGCGAATTTTCAAATAGAAGATTTGATGGTTCTCTTTTTAATCCATCGAGACAAAAACTTTATCTTTTTGAAGTTAATAATTTTAACTCTTCTGGATCAAAATCTAAAGCTTCTGCTACTGAGTTTCAAGATTTGCATGAAAGATTTTCACGTACGAATCATGAGTTTATATATATTACTGATGGAAGAGGGTGGGATAGTGATAAATCTCACTTACTTGAAGCGATGCAATATATTGGAAAAGTATTTAATTATAAAATGATTGAAGATGGATACTTAGATGAGTATCTTGGATAATTAATTTTTAGAATAATTTTTAGTGCTTTCTAGCGAAATAGAAATTTGGTCAATGGATATGCTTAAAAATGTTTATTGAAATGTAGCCTATCAAATATACGACGTAACCGACACAAAACCGACGTAAATATTTACGTCGGTTTTGTGTTATAATAAATAAGAGGTGATAATTATGAAAGAAAGTAAAACGCTAGAGTTTAAAGAAATAGTTAGTAAAACTTTTTTAAAAACGGTTGTTGCTTTTGCTAATTATGGTGGAGGAAGTATTCTTTTTGGAGTCACTGATGCAGGGGAATCGGTTGGTCTTGTAGATCCAGATAAATCCTGTATGGATATTGAAAATTCAATCAATGACTCAATAAAGCCTAAACCAGATTTTTTATTTAGTATTGATAGAAGAACAAATGTAATTACACTTGAGGTTAAGGAAGGACTATTTAAGCCATATTTATATAAAGGTAAAGCATATAAAAGAAATGGAACTTCTACCATTGAGGTCGATCAGATTGAATTGAGGAGGTTAGTATTAGTAGGTGAGAATTTATATTTTGAAGAACTTCCGGCTAAAGAGCAAGATTTAACATTTAACTATTTACTACATGAGTTAGATGAACAGTTATCAATTTCAAAAGATTCCAAAGAAATTGATATCTTAAGAACCTTAGGATTAATAAACAAGAACTCAACCTACAATAATGCAGCATCTTTGCTAGCTGACAACAATAATTTTCCCGGACTTGATATAATTAAATTTGGAAGTAGCATTGACGAGATTCAGTATAGAGAAACGATATCTAATATCTCAATTTTGAAGCAGTTAAAAGAAGTAGAGGAAATCTTTTCTCGATATTATAAAATTGAGAAAATAGTGGGAATGAAAAGAGAAACAATATTTCTAATCCCCTTAGAAGCATTTCGAGAAACAGTGGCGAATGCTTTCGTTCATAGAAGTTGGGACACCAATTCTCATATTCGAATAGCTATGTATGATGATAAGATAGAAATCTATTCACCTGGAGGATTACCTACGGGTCTTACAAAGGAGGAATATATTAGTGGCTATATATCGATGCTTAAAAATCCGATAATTGCGAATATTTTTTTTAGGCTTGATATTATAGAAAAGTTTGGAACAGGAATATTAAGAATTAAGAAGGCATATTACAATATCAAAAATAAACCTAATTTTGATGTTTGTGAGAATAGTGTAATTACTATTTTACCAACTCAGAATAAAGTGGATAATTTAACATTTGATGAAGAACAGGTTTTTGGCCGACTAGAAAATGGATTCATATTATCAAGTAGTGAAATCTCTAAATTGACGGGTTTCGGTAAAGACAAAGTTTTGAATTTACTAAAAGGGTTAATCGAAAAAGGATATGTTATTAAGTTTGGTTCCGGAAGAGGAACTAAATATAAAGCTAGATAAGGTATAAACTCTCTTATCGTGCAATTAATCTTATAGCTCCAAATAGTACGAATTTATTTTACTATTTAACAACTAAGATTTCCATAATCGACTGTTATACTATGCTACATTTCAAGCAATGGTGACCTTAAAATGATGGAAGAACTCGTAGGTAAAGTTAGAAACTAGCTTGAGAAAAAAAGAGAAATTTTTTAACAAAGTAACATTCTTTTCGAAAAATAGGCATGTGTCTGTCATAATTAGTTATCTAACAAACTAAAATCTAGGATATATTCAATTTTTAATGAGGTTATCATAGGTTGTCGAGATATGAACGTTATTCAAATTGGCAAGAAATACAATAAGAATAACCATAGTTTTTTAATATATGAAACACTTGTTAGAAAGTTTATAGTTGTTATATATATGATCTTAGTTAGTATACATTCCTAAAACATTTTCTGATATTGAATTTTCAAGTTCTTAAACATCTATTAATTTGTATCTGTGTAAAAGTCCAAATTTGTTCATTACAATTCCTATAAGTACTCACGATAAATCTTTCGGTTTGGAAGTGAATAATAGAAATAGATTTATTACACTAAGAAAAGGTTAATAATAAGTTGGAGGGGAAATTCATGACTGAAAAAAAATCAATTTCATTTCTTTTAATATTTCTAGGTTTTGCTCTTGCTGGTTTCGGAGGAAGTACCTTAGGTAGCTTTATTATTACAGATGTTATTTTTTACAGAGTCTTAAATATACAAGGTAATTTAGAAATGGTAGATCTAATCGCGAGAATTAGTTTGATAGCTGTTGGCTTCTTAATTTCAGGGATTGGCGTTTTATTATTCAGAAAATCAAACAGGCATTAGTGCCAATCTAACACATTTTAACAATTAGAACCTCTTCAGATGTAATTTATAGTAGGTCAATTTAGACTAGACCAAAAAGAACTATCCCAATTTAGGAGATAGTTCTTTTTAGTCGTTAGACCTTCAAATTCTCAATATAGCAATCAACCGTCTCACTCAGTAAATCATCAAAGATATAATACTTGTATTCAAACTCCTCATCTAGATCATAAATCAGCAATTCTATTTTACCAATGTAATCAGGATCGACAACTCTCTGTTCATAGTCTGTGAGGAGTATAACTCTATTAACATCGCCAAATTTCATAATTTTGTTCTTTTACCGTTCTCCGTGGAAAGAAGACAATTAAATCTTCGTTAGTTATTTCTTTTTTTATTCTCAAACTTCATAGCATTTACCTCTTTTTAAAAACTCTAACATAAGATATCCTCTAGTACTGACCACTTATGATAGATACTATTTCAAATTATTGATTTTATAGGAAGTCTATAGATGAAGAAAGGAAGCCCTTTATGGGCTTCCATTTTTTATTTGTTAATACATTGGGGGCATTTCAGGTGAGATTTGTTTCTCTTCAACTGACGATGCAACTGCAGCTTCTGTTGTAAGGAATAGGGATGCGATCGATGCAGCGTTGAGTAATGCATTGCGTGTTACGCGTGTAGGATCAAGGATTCCTGATTCTTGTAGGTTTTCCCATTGTCCTGATTTTGCGTTAAATCCAATATTCAACTCTGATTCAAGTTGTTTTGTTACGATTTCATCTCCATCAAATCCAGCATTTTCAGCTATTTGCCATAATGGTTTTAGGATTGATTCAAAGACGGTTTTAATACCTCTATTTTCGTCTTGATTTTCTGAATTAAGGTTATCTTTTAAATCCATGTAGGCGCGAGCAAGTGCATATCCACCACCAAGCACGACACCTTCTGCAACCGCAGCTTTGGTTGCGTTGAGTGCATCTTCAATGCGTAGCTTTTTCTCTTTCATTTCGGATTCAGTTGCTGCTCCAACTTTAATGACAGCAACACCATTTGTAAGTTTCGCAAGACGTTCCTCAAGTTTTTTCTTATCAAAGTCGCTGCTTACATTGTTTATTTGAGAACGAATTTCGCTTGCACGTTCTTCAATGGCCTCTTTGGTTCCTGCTCCACCAATTAAGGTTGTTTCGTCCTTGCGGATGACTACTTTTGAAGCCGTTCCAAGTTTTTCGATTTCAGTTTCTTTGATGTTCATTCCAAGTTCTTTACTGATGAATGTAGCGCCTGTCGCAATCGCAATGTCTTCAAGCATCATTTTTTGATTGTCTCCAAATCCTGGTGCTTTTGTTGCAGCTACATTGAAGGTGCCACGGAGTTTATTGACTACAAGTGTTGAGACAACATCATTGTCAATATCCTCAGCAATAATAAAGAATGGTTTATTTTGTTGAACAATTTGTTCTAAGAGGGGAAGGATTTCTTGGATTGTTGAGATTTTATGATCTGTAACCAAGATATAAGGGTTTTCCATCTCAATTTCCATTGTCTCACGATCTGAAACCATATAAGGAGAAATATAACCTTTGTCATATTGAAGTCCTTCCACAACTTCTAATTCAGTCTCAAATGTATTGGATTCATCTACTGTAATGACACCATCATTTCCAACTTTCTTCATTGCTTCCGCAATGATTGCTCCGATTTCTTCGCTACCAGCACTGATTGAGGCAACGTTTGCGATATCGCTGCTTGTCTCTATTTTACTGCTGTTTTCAAGCAGGTAGTCAGCAATTGCCCGCGATGCTTTTTCAATACCAAGACGCATTAATACGGGATTTGCGCCACGATCAACATGCACTAATCCTTTATGAATCATTTCCTGTGCAAGTAATGTAGCGGTTGTTGTTCCATCTCCAGACACATCATTAGTCTTATTGGACACTTCATAAAGCAACTTTGCCCCCATGTTTTCAAAAGGGTTTTTAAGTTCAATTTCTTTAGCGATGGTTACACCGTCATTTGTGATAAGCGGTGAACCAAAACTACGCTCTAAAACAACATTACGTCCCTTAGGACCGAGTGTTACACTAACCGCATTAGCAAGTGTGTCCATTCCTTTTAAGAGTAAATCTCTTGAATTTTGTCCATAACGTACATCTTTAGCCATTATTTATCATCCTCCACAATTGCAAGTACATCTTTCATGTCGATAATTAAATAATCTTTGTTTTGATAAGTTACATCTGTTGTTGCATATTTTTTATAGATGACACAATCCCCAACCTTTACATCCATGGGAAGTGTATTACCTTCTTTATCTTTCGTTCCGTTTCCTACAGCAACAACGCGTGCCATAGAAGGTTTCTCTTTGGATTCCGGCAATAAGATTCCGCTTGCAGTAGCGGACTCTGCAAGAATCTCTTCTAACAAAATGCGGTCATACAATGGTTTAATCATGATGCGTTTCCTCCTTTATTTCGACCTCTGGCACTCTATTGTTACGAGTGCCAACACCTATATTCTAGGATTGACTTCAAATTTTGTCAATCCCCATTTGTTAAATTATTAGGTCTCTTTACAAAGTAATCGTGAAAGATTGCAATGTAATCATATTGACTTGAAAATTATTAAACAAAGAATAAAATCAAAGTGAAAGGGGGGATATTTTGCGACGAAGTGTTAAGAACACAGTATCGACAATGCTGTTATTTGGACTGATGATTCTCGGCGCACAGGCAACCGCACTCGCCAAAGTAGGTTGGGAAAATGTCGGTTGGTCAGGCGCAAATTTTTTGTCGAAGGCATGTAACTCAAAAACTACCGTTTTTGATGAACCTAAATATTCATATATGTCGGCGACAGCAAAAATAGGATCAAAGCAAACTAAAAAACATGCTTACAGTCCAAGTCCATATACATCGGTTCATGCAGTTGCTTTTTCAGGATATAACGAAACGTGCTATACCTGGGGTAACGCATACTAATCGATGGAACTCCCTAATACACTAGGGAGTTATTATAAGGGGTGTTAAATATGAATAAAAAAAAATTATTGACAATTTATCATGTGCTTTTATCACTGTATATGATTGTATGTACTTCGTTCTTTTTCAATCAATATTGTGATATAGCGAAAAATAATGTTTCCAACTTATCGAATCTCATTTATTTCATCAAAGACAATTTGTTCTTATTGGTTTTATTTTCGATTGTACTCATTTCAATTGTTTTGAATCTCTTTTATGTTTCAGAATATTGGATTTTTGTATCTAGAGAAATACTTAAAATTAAGCGTATTGTAGGTTTTACTTATTCAGAAATACTACGCTCTTTCACCTTAGATTATATGGTGCAACTCGTCGCAACGTTTATCTTCTCATCACTTCTGTCAGTCCCTTTTTTGAACTATTTTAAATTGCCGATTGGAATGCCGATTATCATAGCTGGAACGATCATGATTCTTGTGATGGGGTTGATCATCAATATTTTATTTTGGCGATGTTTAAGGGCATATAGGAAAAATAAAAGTGTTGGTCTTAATATCACCAAGAAAGTGGGTTTAGTATTTCAATTCTCAACCTCTTTGATGTTGTTGTTTGTATCGCTCATTCTTTTTGAGGATTTAAACCGGCAAGTATCACCTTATAAAAACTATGCTCAATTAGATTCAGCTTGGTCCGTGTCTGCTAAGTATCCGGAATCGCTTCAAGAAACCATGAAAATTGAAGAAAATCCTGAGCTCTATCGTGGTGATATCCTCAATAAACTCGCTACCACCTACGAAAAATACCACGATCATCTGATTGTGTTCTATCTTGATTCCCACTCATCAAATACACTTGGAAATCTTATATTCCTAAACGAAACGACCTTAAAACTTAATAACATAAATACAGAATCCGTGAAACGGTATCAGAATACCGATACGATACCAATCATTACAAGTAACTCCCGATACACTGTAGGGGATCAAATTCAATCAGAAGGGTTAAACTATGTCATTGCGGAAGTTGTTGAAAAGCCATTTACATTCCTTGGTCCCAGCGACTATACTGAACTCTCGTCTAAGGACTACCAAATTGCCTATTTTGATATCTCAAACATTAATCAACATCTCCAATTAACCAACAGTAATTTTATCGATGAACTCTTTTTTATGAATCTTTCAGAAGATGAGGTGGAACGCATCAGGAATGATTTAAATGAACCAACATTTAAGTACCAAGTATCATCGATTAAAAGCATTCAAGAAGGATTCTATCATCAGAAAATGTTGATGTTGGCGAGTTATTTCGGCGTGGGAATGATTAATATGATTTTTAGCTTATTTGGCTTGATTTGTGCGGTATTCGTAGATATTCATTATCGCTCTCTAGATTTTGCTTTATATCAAGTTGTGGGATACTCGAAACAATATCTTATCCGTTCATATCTCAAATCGATATTTTGGCTTATCTTTATATCGACGTTGATTGGAATTGCTACGATGCACATTACCCTCGATTTAACGTGGACTGTGCTTGGCATTGGTTTTTCAATCTTAATCGTACTTGTTGCCCTATTAAGTCAATTTATCACCAAACGCATTACGGCAATTCAAATTTTAAATATTATTGGAGGAGAAAATGTCTGATACAATTTATACCATTAAATCACTTTCAAAAACGTATGGAGATCATGACGCGAAGGCACATGCTCTAAATAATGTAAATATTGAGATTAAACGCGGTGATTTTGTTGCCGTAACGGGATTATCTGGTTCTGGAAAAACGACATTTCTCAATACCCTTGCTGGTTTAATTGAAGATGCACAGGGAAGTGTCTTGTTTGAAGGGAAAAACATCCTTGATTGGAATGATGCTTTACGTGCTAACTATCGCAATCAATCCATTGGATACATTATGCAAAACTTTGGTTTAATTCCAACGATGACGGTGATTCAAAATGTATTACTGCCCGTAAAACGAATTCGAAAAGAACATCAAGAAAAAGCACTACAATTACTTGAAATGTTAAATATCAAAGATAAAAAGAATGCATATCCACATCAACTATCAGGGGGGCAAAAACAACGCGTCGCTATCGCAAGAGCACTGATTCAAAGTCCTAAGGTTATCCTTGCAGATGAACCTACAGGTGCATTGGATGTTGAGAATGCGCAGATGATTATGCGTATTCTTAAAGCGATTCATGAACAAGGTGTCACCATCATTCTTGTTACCCATGCACAATCACTTGCAGTTACATGTCCAACCCAACTTATATTTCAAGATGGTTATCTCAAAGAAGTCCTTAAAACGTAAAAAGCCAAGTTTCCTTGGCTTTTTTCATTTAAAACATACTTTTAATGGTTCCTTCGGCTGCCGCTTTCACTGCGACACCTAAGAGTGTTTCAAGGTAACGCAACGGATTCTTGGATGCAATAAAAGCTTCGCTCTCGGGTGTCGCGTAATAGTAAGCAATCTGATCATGATAGACAACCGAAATTAAATTGGCTTTAAGAAGTTGTTGGATGTAAACATCAAACTCTTGTTGACTAAGATGATAAAGCTGAGGTAGGACATGATATCGATCAATACAACCTCTTACAATACTTACGTAAATGGCAGAAGTGTTTTTAGCACGTGCTTTTGTATAGGGTGGTCGAGCTTCATCCGGAATTACCCATGATTGTTTTGACTTATCAAAATAGCATCCAGGAATAAGACCATCGTGAATCCAAGCCAGAATGGTTTCTTCGTGTTTAATCTTAAAATTCTTTTGAAATGTACGGATATTCATAACATCCCCCTTAGTCGCTTTTCTTAAGCATACCATATCGTTAAACAAGACAAATAAAATTTTATTGAAATCGTCTTGGATTGTAGGGTCAAATGTTTACGCGTATAATCAAAGATGAAACGAGGATGCTTATGAAAACATACATTGCATTATTACGAGGTATTAATGTTGGCGGGAAGCATAAAGTTCCAATGGCTGACTTAAAACAGATTTTTGAATCACTGGGTTATACTTCCGTTAAAACGTACATAAACAGTGGAAATGTTATTTTTAAGAGTGAAAACGAAGCATTATGATCAATGCAAGAAGCATTAGAAGGAACCCTCAAAGATTTTTTTCATTTCGAAATCTCGCTTGTGATTATAACGCTTGACCAGCTAGAACAAGTTTTAAAGGAAGCCCCTGCTTGGTGGGATAAGGCCAACAAAGCCTATTATCACACTGCAATTTTTATAATTCCACCAGCACAACAAGATGATATTATTGAAGTTATGGGTGAAGCCAATGCGGAATTTGAATCGGTTCAATCGGCATCGGATGTTATTTATTGGTCCGCAGACCTTCAATACTATTCGAAATCCCGTTGGTCCAAAACTGCGAATACATCAATCAATAATTGTGTAACACTCCGAACCGCCAATACCGTACACAAGCTTTTAGAACTCTCTCAAAAACTGAAGGATTAGAAAGTTGTTGCAAATCATTCGCAATTAGAATAAAATAAGTGCGAAGGGAGTGTGCTATGAATCAATACGAAATCTTAAAAAAACAGCTAGATTTAAATCCTGATTTTAATGACCGGTATCAAGCTCTTTCATTTGAACTGCAGAAAGAATATCAAGCATTTGTGTCGCGACTTTTAGAAGGGGAACTTGATGACGAAGCATGGTTATCATGTTCACCAGCACTTTACGATTGTGACCTAATTAATGCATCTTGTAAGGCATGTTACCCAATATCAGGTCAGAAAACCGCTTTTGAAGTTTCAATCCCCGGTGTTGAGAAAGTCTACGCAATGTGTGCATTTGATGCCATGTGCTTCTTATCACTGAACAATTCGGAAATAATTTGCCTTGATGGCACTAGAATCACACGTGATAACCTCCAAGACATCCCACTGAAGGTATGGGTTCCCAATGCGAAATCAGGTTGTTGTGTTGCCTCTAAATCGTGCAGTTCAATCAAATTCATTGCTAAAGATGACGTTCCATGTAATGGTGGCGTGAGTTATACATTACCGGAGGCGTTTGCGTTATCTGTGCAACTTTTTGATTATGCACTTGATGTTATTAAAGCGAAGATCTCAGTTTCATGAGATCTTTTTTTTTACCACTCGTACAAATAAACTACTCAATTCATTTGTTTCTCCGTATTATTTAAAAAGTAGTGTATAAAATTTTTAAGGGTTTTACTTGTTTATAGCGTATTAAGTAATATTCTAAGGGGGGAAACAGATGTATCATATTGCAATTGTTCATGAGTGTGAAGATGTTAGGCACCAGCTTTTCCAAAGTCTTTTACGGATAAAAAAACGCCATAGCATTAACGAGTGTTTCTTATATAAAAAATTTGTAGATCTTCAAACAGACCCATTATGTTTAAAGATTGATATTCTAATCATCAGTGTAGCCATACCCGATCAATTAGGAATCGAATGTATCCATACGCTTGAACGTTTGAATCCAAATCTTATCGTAATTTTTATATCGTCACTTGATGATGTAATGCATACGGTCTATGGAACTAATATTTATGGATTAATGTTTCAAGAAAATATAGAATCAACTTTAGAGGAAACATTACGGGCTGCGATTTTAAAAATTGAGAACTGTGATCAAAGCATCATCATTAAAACACGAGAGGGTATGGTAAGATTGGTACAAAATCAAATTAAAGCAATCATCTATGAGAAGCGTCATCCCGTTATTTATACCGATACAGAAACATATACGGTCATGAACCAATCTTTAAAATCAATAGAAGTAGTGTTAGATGCCGCACGTTTTGTACGGGCAAATCACGGGACGATTGTAAATGTAAATTATATTTCTCAACTGAATCCAAAAACATTATTTCTAAAGAACGATCCTGAGGCGATTGTTATTTCGCGGGGACGTTATCCAAAGATACTTAAGGTAATGATGAAACGCTAAAAATAGAAAAAACATGCATGGTGCATGTCTTTTAAACGAATGTGAGGGATAAAATAAGTCTGAAAATAAGTGTAAGTAAAAATGTTGGTAAGACACAAAGTTTAGATGTTTTAAAGTATAAAATAATCAGACAACTCGAAACGAATGTGAAGTAAGCGAGGATTGGTAAGACTTGATGGCTCCATAAAAGATTGTAAGATAAGCTTTGTAAGATTAGTAGGAGAAAACTCATCTGTATGACTTCTTGGATCAAACGAATGCAGTAGTATTTTTGAATACGAACTTGAATCATTGCTCGCATTTCAATCATATAAGAAATGTAAGAACTCACTGTCAAAATATGCAAGAGGGTTAACAGGAGTGAAGCAAGTGTGTTGACATAAGGGCTATTTTCAGTTGGCAGTAGACACAGCATACGAAGGTACTCATCTGAATCAATTTTTAGTGAAGATATAAATAATGAAACTAGATTAGTAATGATTAAAAACTTAGATCGTTGTAAGAATCCCATTTTTAAGCTCATAGTGTTGATCAAACTGGATGTTCTGAATCCCTTCGTGGGCACAGATGATGATGGTTCTGTCTTTAAGATCTTGATGTATGAGTTCGATAAAGACATCTACAGATTCTTGGTCTAAGCCTCGTGTAGGTTCATCAAAGAGAATGAGTGACTGACGTTCCATAATTGCTTGAATAATACCTGCTTTCTGACGCATTCCAATACCATAGCTTCGCATGGGTTTAGGATTGGTGATGTCAAGTTGCAGACGGTCACAATATTTTTTAATCGCATCATAGTCATACTTCTGTTTTAATGTATAAAGAAATTTTAGGTTATCTAAGAGGGGTCGCTCTTCAATAAAACTAGGATTTTCGATGAGAGCACCCACGTCTAAACCTGAAACACCTGAAATACTTCCACCATCAGGATTGATCAATCCCGCAATGATTTTAAGCAGAGTTGATTTTCCTGAACCATTTGCGCCTTTGATATAGATGGTTTGACCTTTTTGTATCGTAAGATCAACGGATTTAAGCACATTCTGATCTCGAAATGATTTGGATATATTGTGTAGTTGAATCATAAAAACTCCTTTCAGTTTAAAAAGTTAATAAGTAGTCGGTGAACAGCGATCGGTAGAAAGATTGCTACCGTTGTTAGTAGTAATGTCGTGGTTCGATTTCTAATGATTACAAGATAAGTAACAAGGAATGAATTTAGAATAAAGAGATTCGATATGATGAGCATATAGATTAGAAAACGATTTATATCACTTGTCATGTGAATAAAGAATAAAAATGGACCGATATGTATGGTGATTAAAAGAAAAGCTTTTAAAAGAAAAAAAATCAAGAGTTGTGTCAATAAAGAATCAATCGATATTCGCAATTGAAGAGTATTAAGAAGATTACGAATTTGATTGCTCATTTTTAAAAGTATCACTTGATAGATCAAATAAGTACTAATCCAAAAAAAATTATGACAAATGAGAATTTGAAGTGGATTCTCACTTTTTCGATACAGACTTTGTGCATTTAATATATTGAAGACAGTGATTGCAATATAGCAAAACTGATACCGCCTAGGTATCAAACAATCTAATCTAAATTTCAAATACGACGTTATCAGAATTAAACCACTCCTTTTTTTCTTAGATGATTACTTACATACAAATTAATCACTGTGAGTGCTAAATAGAATATTGAAGATGCAAGACCTGCAAAGATACGTGGTGTACGCATTTGAAACATTCCAGCTGAAAAGACATTTCCAATCATCGTAGTTGATAAAATTTTTGGTAAAATTCCTTCATAGCCAAAGGTGCGTAAACATACAGGACCTAAGACTCCCAAGAAACAGATTAATCCGATAATAAGTGTAGGAATAAGTCCAACATAGAGGTAACGATGTTTAATAAAACGGCTTAGACTAAAGAAGAACAATGAAATAATAATTGAGCCTAGAATTCTTAAACCTGAATAAACCACCTGATTTGATATAGGGTCATTTGTGAAAGGTAAAATTTGTAGGTGGTCATGCTCGATGGGTGCATTCAGTGGAAAAAGTGGCTGTTTGAAAACGTGTAGAAGCACCATCTCAGAAAGCATCATTGTTAATGCAAATAAAAGTGATTTTAAAATAACCCTAAGTATTTGTTTCAATAAGAACGCATTGTTTAATCGGATGCGTGCAAAGTCATCAAAATGATTGTTTATGATCGTGTAATCAAAGTTTGTTGCATAAAGAACAAGCATAAATGCATAGATTGTAATGTAAATAGCATTTCGACCATCAAATACAAAATAGAAATTAAGCAGTCCATTTGGAAATTGAAAGTGCTCTGTAACGCATATATAAAGAACCTGAACAAAAATTGGCACAGAAAAATAGAATACATTTCGTTTAATCATGGTTTCCTCCCCTTCATGAATAAGCGAGCACAATTGAATTGTGCTCTGAAAATTACTATGGTGAAAACTCGATGGTTGCTATATTCCAGTTTGGCTCATAATCTGAGGACGACATCCGTGCTGAAACATAGTATCCATTCCAGTCTTCATTGTTCGGCGAGTAAGAAAAATTCACAATACTTTGTGTTCGTTCACCTGATTTATCATAATAAGGTACAGGATAATATGTTTTGGAAGCTCGATAACCATAATGAGTTCCCCAAAGATCACCATAAGTTGTAAACCAAGTGGATGTACTAATAAAATGAATTTGACCGGACAAATTATCATTCTTTTTCAATCCATGTGTTGGACTGGACCACTTACCCCATGGTGGCATGTGAACATCCAACTTTGAACTCCAGTTTGATGCGTAAGCTACTGTGACAAATACGCTGAGTATAGCTACCGCTAAAAATGATGCTATTAACCGATTTATGGTTTTAAACTGTGACATGTTACACCTCCTTACCTTATTATTAAACCGTCTTAAACACGTAATTTCAACGCTCTTAATATTATTTAAGAAAACAGTATTTAAGGCTTCAAAACACAAAAAAAGCACACGCTTTCGCATGTGCTATATGATAATTATTCTTTATCCAATAATGGAATGTAACGAGGTGTATAGCCAAGATGATCAAGGTAACGTTCAAGATCTTTAAAGGCAATGGTATACGTAATCGAATTATCATTTGGGTGAATTCCAATTGTATCATCACGATCAATGGCTTCATCCACAATCACGGTAATTTCATGATTTTTATCCGCAATTACAGAAGCTGCAGTAAGGCTTCCAAATTCAACGCCAATTAATTCGCGCATCTCTTCACTGGTCGGGAAGGTTAAGCGTTTGGTTCCAAGTTGAGCTTGTAAGTCTTTTAGATCGGGATGTTTTTCATCATGCGCAAGAATTAAATAGAACTCATGTTCCGTTTTTTTCGGTTTCACAAGAAGATATTTAATTTGTGGGCCAGGAAGTTCGGGGATTTCAACTTCTACTGAAAAGATGGGTTCATGATGATCTTCACGATATTCAATATTCAGTTCGTGCAATAAGTCTGTAATCTGTTGTCCGTATTGATTTTTCATTCTATTGCTCCTTTTTCTATTTGTACTTCAATCGTAACGCAAATATAACGTGATTACAAGGAACATTCTTGCTAAGTGGTGTGTCTTGCGATGTAAATAAAATCTGCTATACTTATCATTATGTTTAGAAAATAATAGAGGTTTATGATATGCGTAAAGATTTTTATCGCAATGTGTTACCCGCGATGTTTGCATTCGCATTTTCGGGTTTATATGCCATTGTCGATGGATGGTTTATTGGTCAAAATGTAGGCGATTTAGGCATCGCTGGAATTAATTTAGCTTATCCGATTACGTCCTTTATACAGGCTTTAGGAACGGGAATTGGCCTTGCGGGTGCGATTCAAATAGGGATTGCTCTTGGCTCTCATGATCGACAAGAACAAGAACGGTTTCTCAAAACAACGGTGATCATGCTTTTGGGTGCTTCGATTGTAGCTTTTGTCTTGCTCTTTAAAACCTATCCTCAAATTTTAACGTTTTTTGGTGCGCAAGGACGTCTTCTTGATTATGCTGCAGACTACATTCGCATTATTATTCTGTTTTCGGTATTTCAAATTCTTGCGACCGGTTTGGTTCCCATTATCCGAAATTATGGTGGAACAATGTTTGCGATGGTTGCGATGATTACCGGATTTATCACGAATGTCATCTTGGATGGTTATTTTGTTTCGGTCCTTAAATTAGGAACTGCTGGAGCGGGTTATGCGACGATTATTGGCCAGGCGTTAACGATGCTATTATGTATCGGTTATATGTTTAAACATGTTCCATTTGGTGGTACACAAAAAATAAACATTACACGCGATTCAATCATTCAAGTCCTTAAGGTTTCACTTTCACCTTTTGGGCTCATCTTAGCACCGAATTTAATGATTATAGTATTAAACCAATCCGCCATTCAATATGGAGGGGATGTCGCTGCTGCAAGTTATGGTGTTATTTGTTATGTCGTCTTTAGCGTTCAACTCTTACTTCAAGGCATTGGTGATGGATGCCAACCTTTAATCAGTCGTTATTATGGTAATGACAGCATGGACAAAGTTCATGAGATTGTTTCCATTGCGATTCGATTTGCGTTAGGGGTTGCACTGACCTGTATGGGAATTCTATACAGTTTAAGATTTATGATTCCTGGATTTTTTGGTGCATCAGAAGAAGTTGCCTTGATGATTGCGGAAGTTATGCCTTTATTCTTGCTTGGATTAATCCCGATTGCATTCTTGCGTGTTTCCACATCCTACGCCTATGCGACACGGGATAATCATACTGCTTATCGCCTGATATACAGTGAACCGATTCTTACCACAATACTCTTGTTAGGGGTGCTTCCTCATGCCTTAGGTTTACAGGGGGTTTGGCTCTCGGTTCCCCTTGCGCAATACTGTGTTTTACTTTACTCCATGGTGGTATATTGGAAACAACTAAATCAACACAAACGAGATTTTCACGCATAGTCCAAATGAACTTGATATGATATTAGTGAGGTGAAAGATGAAACTCAAAACACACAAATGTATTATTAGGCCCTTTTGTAGGGAAGATTTTAATTATGCTAAGACATGGCTGAATGATTCCACGGTGATGCAGTTTATTGAACCGGTTATGGATGATGAAACAATAAAAGCGTTTTTAAAGACGTACTGTCTCATTGAAAATCCCCCTTTGTTTGCGATCGAAGATCGGGAAACTCAAGAAGCGATTGGGCATGTTATTTTTCATCAATTGGAGTCTGAGGATGTTGGGGATCATTTAAAGACGTATGAAATGGGCTGGATTTTACGACAGAGTGCTCAAAAGCAAGGGATTGGTCGTGAAGTGAGCGAAGCCCTCATTGAGTATGGTTTTAGAACGTTGGCGTTAAAGCGGATTATTGCCTATGCCATTCCTCACAATACGCCGGCCATTCATCTTTTAACAGATCTTGGTTTTACCGTAAAGATGCAAGATCAAGATCTCATTGAGTTTGAACTTGTATATCATTAAAAAGACCTCCTAGGAGGTCTTTATTTTTGTTTCAATTCAAGATATCGGGGTGTATACCCAAGATGATTGAGGTATTTTTCCACATCACGAACCTGTAAGGTTAAGGTGATGGTGTTGTTGTTGGCGAGAAGACCAATGGTATCATCGCGGTCAATAGCGGTATCAAAAATTGGGGTGACTTTATGATCGGTGTCTGCAATAAGTGAAAGCAATGTAAGTGAACCGAATTCAATCCCTAATAAATCTTTCATCGCTTCATTCGAAGGAAATGAGAGCCGTTTGGTTCCCAAGTCCTGAGCAAGCTGTTTTAAATCAGGATGTGTTTCATCGTGTGCGACGACTAAGTAATATTCATCCGTCTTCTTAGGTTGTAACAATAAATATTTAACTTGTGGACCTGGAATATCGAGATCATCGGATTCAACGGAAAAGATTGGTTTATGATGGTCTTCGCGATAGGGAATGTCAAGTTCATGGAGTAAATGATAGATTTCTTCTTGATATGGTTGTGGATTCATAGAAAACCCTCCTGTTTCTTTACAATCATCATAAGTGATTTTGAAAGAGGTTTCAAGGATTACCTTGAGAAGTATGAGATATGCGTGAACTCATTGCTTTTCATAAGTGTCTAAGCTATTATTTTCATACATATTGGAGGAGCGTTATGAAAAAAGTATATGGAATCATCTTGGTGATGTTAAGTTTTGTGCTGGTGGGGTGTGGCACGCATCCGCAAGGATCGGAACAAAAAGCAATTGACGCTTTTTTTGCGGGAAAAACTTATACAGCCTATATCTCGAACATGGAGTCATCGAGTTAATTGGATTCTTATCTAAATCCCTTGGATTATTCCTATGCGAATATGGATGATCTTAATGGTCGTGTTTACTATAAAGAAAATACAAAGGGTGATTTGGTCGTTGGTACCGTGACCATTTTAAACGGTCAAAATCTTAGAACGGAGAAGGTTCATATGTTGAATCATCGCAACAATACAGGGGGGCTTTTTGTGAAAATATCAAAAAGTCTAATGACATTGCCTTGAAGAAATTGACAGAGCTACCACCATTTTCGACAGGTTATGAGTTTCTTGAGTTAAAGAATGGTAAGCGTGTCTTACTTGAATACGATGAAGATACGAATTATGTTGACTCAATCTATATGTTTGACGAATTGATGGACCACTTATTAAGCATTTCACTGTCAAAGCATGATTTTGAAGACATTATTGATTTATCAAAAACACGAGGGGGTATCATTCGATATTTAGATCGTGATGCTCTGAAAGAACTTCTTCAAGATGAGAACAATCCATTTTGGGATGTTTTAAACAAAAATATTAAAGCAAGCCGTGATGCGTTCACAAGTTCGAATCAAAGTGAAACAAACTCAAATGGTATCCGTCGTTATTTCGTAGCGGATAATGGTAAGACTGCTGAAGCGTGGAAAGAATTTTTAGGCGGTTTTGACGTAAAAAGTATCGACTAGTATCTAAAATAGAAAAGAGGGGTTCTATGAAAAAAAACGGTGTGATGGTCGATGGCACAATCTATTCACCATCATTAGGATTTGATTGGAATTACAGTGTTTACTGTCCATATTTAGACAGTAATGAA
The DNA here is from genome assembly GCF_016617655.1 of Erysipelothrix sp. strain 2 (EsS2-7-Brazil). Taxonomy (NCBI): domain Bacteria; kingdom Bacillati; phylum Bacillota; class Erysipelotrichia; order Erysipelotrichales; family Erysipelotrichaceae; genus Erysipelothrix; species Erysipelothrix sp. strain 2 (EsS2-7-Brazil). Next base: position 48,897 of record NZ_SCFT01000010.1, on the reverse strand, counting down.
TCGTTTGGTTCACTCCCTGTTGTTTATCTCTTACATGGGGCAACTGGAAACCATCGTAATATGACGGAGCGGTTTTTATTGCCGGAGTTTCTGGATGAGTGTATGGAACTGGGTGAATGTCGTAAATGTGTTGTGATTTTTGTAGATGGCTTTAACTCGTTTTATCTAAACAGTCGTTGTTTTCAAATGGAGACGGCCGTGATCGAAGATCTTATTCCAACACTTGAAGCGCGTTTAGGACTTCATCCTACCCGAGAAAAACGCTTTATTGGTGGTTTATCTATGGGAGGTTATGGGGCAAGTAATTTAGCTTTACGCTATCCCGAGTATTTTTCAAAGGTAATGGCTTTATCGCCGGCAGTTTGGTATACCATGACACCCACGACCGTAACTTATGAGTGGCATGTATTCCGAAATCAAAATGATGTATTTGATCATGACCTTTGGAATCGTCAACATCCAAGTGCAATGCTTCCGTCATATCAAACCAAAAACCTCCCTGTGTCTTTTCTCGTTATGACGGGAGGTAGGGATGAGGCGGTACCGATTGCGGATGTAAAGCAGTTTGTCGCCGATTTAGAAGCCTATACAGAGGTCGATGTTCATTATCTTGATGATGGAGACCACTCATGGCCTTTTTGGGAGTATGGCACCTATTATGCGTTTAAACATTTTTTCTAAAACAGCTTAGGCTGTTTTTTTAGTGTGTTTAAAAAGGATTGATGAAACGACTAGGGTAAGCAATTCGTACGCTAGGGGAGCAAACCAAATTGAATTCGCACCCAATACGTAGGGAAGACCTACAACACACAGTGCCACTAGAACGTAGCCTCGTGACATGGAAATGATCATGGCTGGACGAATGCGTTCCAAGGCTGTGAAATAACCCGCAAAGACAATATTAATTCCAGAAATTAGAAAACCATAGCTAAAAATTGGTAAGGCTTTGACTGCAAGGGTAAACGGTTCGATGTTTTCCGCATTAATAAACCCACGAACCAGAACCTCTGGAAAAATCTGACAAAGGAGAAAGAAAGCAAATCCACAGACAACACTGACAAAGAGCGCATCGCTTAAAATCCAATCAATCAGTTTTGTTTCTTCTTGACCGTGATAGAAACTAACAAGCGGTTGAATGCCTTGGTTGATTCCAATCATGGTAACCGTAACAAGATTGGTTAGATACATCAAAACACCAAAGGCTGCAAGGCCATTGGAACCAAAATAGAAGGCAATTGCGAGGTTAAAGACAAAGGTAATAAATCCAGAAGAAAGCTCTGTTAAGGCATCTGGAATGCCGATTTGAATCATGGTTTTGATCGTCTTAATATTCCATGTAGGCTTAATGAATTTGAGTGTGGACTTCGAAGATTGGAAATACGATAAGAAGAAGATAAAGCCAAAGACTTGCGCAATACCGGTCGCAATCGCTGCACCTTGAATGCCCCATTGAAATTGAATTACGAAAAGATAATCAAAGATAATGTTCACAAAGGCACTTAAGATGATACCCAGTAACGATAAACCGGGAGCACCATCGGCTTTAACCAATACTTCAAGATAATAGGTCAACATAAAGAATGGACTAAAGAAAATCATGATCCTAAGATATTGAGAAACATAGTTCAGGGTATCGGGTGTGGCCCCTAGCACACGAATGAATGGATTGTGCATAAACCCCATGAATAGGGCTAAGATCAGTGCGAAAATCCCTAAAAACCAAAAACCAAGGGAAAAAATGACATTACTTTCATGAAAGTTTTTTTGACCGAAGTAGTAGGTGATGCGGGTTGATGCCCCAACCGCAATCATTAATGCAAACGCAAAGATCATATTAATGTAGGGCATTGAGAGGTTTACGGAAGCTAAAGCTTGAGGACCGACCCCTTTACCGACAAACATTCCATCAACCATGGTATATAAAGAAAAAAAGATCATCGCTCCAATTGAAGGAAGGATGTAACGGGATAGATTCTGACGTAATTGTTTCCGTGTGGGTATTGTATTCATAAAAGACCTCCAAAAAAGAAAATGTACCAAGAATGGCTCAATTTAAGGTCATCATACCATGTTTAACCTCAATGTATGGTAGAATAAATAGGATTTGGAGGACATTATGACATATACTACATTACTATTTGATATTGATAATACCCTGTTAAATTTTAAGGAATCCGAAACGATTGCACTTAAACAACTCTTTGAAGCGTTAAAGGTGCCGTATACCAAAGAAGTCTTGGATTACTACTACGATGTAAACCATCAGTTATGGGAAGCCCATGAACGTGGCGAGATTGATCAACAAACCATTCTTGACAAGCGCTTTGGTGTATCCCTTGCATCCTTTGATTTACCGTATACAGGTCGTGAGATGGATCAAATGTTTCGAACACTGATTGAAGAAAATAATATCTTTATGCCGGGTGCAATGGAATTGCTTGCGGCAGTGAAGGATGACTATCGTTTAGGCATTGTGACCAATGGGATTACCGATACACAATATAAACGATTGGATCACGCAAACATTCGTGATTGGTTTGGTCATATCTTTATTTCTCAAGAACTTGGGTATGCGAAACCGATGATTGAGTTTTTTGAAATCGTCGCCAAAGAAATGCAACCGTTTAATCCTGCCGAAACAATTGTATTGGGTGATAATATTAAAGCAGATGTTTATGGTGCCATGAATGCCGGACTTACAGGATGTTGGTATAACCCTGAAGGGAAAGCAAACCCCACGGATATTAAACCGGATTTTGAAATTAAGAACCTGCTTGATTTCCTCGATATTATTAAATAAGCGGTAACCGATAAAAAATATATTTACGAAAATAATTTTAATGAAAACTGTTTTCGATGGGATTTAAAATTAGAAAAATAAACCGAAGAACCACTTTATAGTGGTTCTTTTTGTATATGGTAATCATTTACAAAGTTAAAGATAGTATACACAAGTATGAAAGGGCTTACTCCATTGGTATTTGTTTTCAATAAATCATCTTGATTAAAACAATTTTCGATGCTATACTCCAAATGTAAGCGATACCAATAAAGTCGCAGAGGTGGAAAATGAAAAAACTATATTCAGCATTACTGGTTGCCTTTGATGAAAACGGAAATCTTTCCGAACAAGGATTACGTGAAATTGTCCGATACAATATTGATCATAATAACGTCGATGGTCTTTATGTCGGAGGAAGTACGGGGGAAAACTTCTTAATCTCTACTGAAGAGAAAAAACGTATCTTTGAGATTGCCTTTGATGAAACACAAGGGGCATGTGATTTGATTGCGCAAGTAGGTTCCACAAACCTTAAAGAAGCCAAAGAACTTGCACGTTTTGTAACGGATCTCGGATATAAAACAATTTCAGCGGTTACGCCTTTCTATTACAAATTTGATTTTGAGGAAGTTAAAAATTACTACAACCGCATCTTAGAAGATATTGATACAGAGATGATTATTTATTCAATTCCTTATCTAACCGGTGTATCCCTTTCATTGGATCAATTTGCAGAGCTCTTTGAAAACGAGAAAATTAAGGGCGTTAAGTTTACGGCTGCGGATTTCTATCTTCTTGAGCGTATGCGATCAACATTCCCTGAGAAATTAATTTATGCAGGCTTTGATGAGATGTTGTTGCCAGCGTGTGCATTGGGTGTTGATGGTGCGATTGGTTCAACCTTTAATGTGAATGCATTAAAAGCACGTCAAACGATGGATGCTGTGGACGCAGGGGATTTAAAAACCGCATTACAACTTCAAAAAGAGACCAATGACTTAATCAGTGCGGTCTTAGATAATGGCCTCTACAACACATTAAAATTAATCTTAGCGGAGGAAGGGGTTCATGCAGGTATTTGTCGCGAACCCATGAAAGCACCTCAAGATGCACAACGTAAACGTGCTATTGAGATTCACCAAATGTATGTAAAAGCATAAAGGAGGTTTGTCATGAAGCGTTACCGTTGCATTGATATCGGAGGCACTTCGATAAAACATGCATGTTATAACGAGTTGGGTGATGCATTAACTGAAACAGAAACCCTTTCTGTAAAGCAAACATCTGGCAATCATGAAATTGTTGATACCTTGCACCAAATTTTAAAACAGGATTTAGATGTCGATGGTGTTGCGATTTCTACGGCCGGTGTTGTGGATTTAGAAACCGGATCGATTCAATATGCGGGGTATACGATTCCCGATTACACGGGAACCCCGCTTAAAGAAATAATCGAATCAACTTATCACATTCCATGTTTTGTAGAGAATGATGTGAATTGTGCCTGTATGGGTGAATATTGGAAGGGTGCTGCACGCGGTGCATCATCTGTGGTATGCCTCACTATCGGTACAGGGGTTGGTGGTGCATTAATGTTTGAAGGAAATCTTTGGCATGGTGCAAGCGGTACGGCTGGGGAAGTTGGTTACATTCCAATAAAGAACGCATATTTTCAAGATTTAGCGTCCACAACTGCATTGGTTGAAGATGTGATGAGACATCATCCCAGTGATCAAGTTTTTGATGGACGATTGGTAATTGCCAATGCAAAAAGAGGGGATCTTATTTGTCAACAAGCACTTACACGATTTGTAGATCATTTAGTTCAAGGTCTTGCTACGATTCAATACTTAATCAACCCTGAGGTGATCGTCCTTGGTGGGGGAATTATGGCGCAGCAGGATTATCTTGAACCAATGATTCAAGCTGCACTTGAAAACGCCATGATCCCATCCTTTAATACCGCAAACATCCAATTTGCGAAACTTAAAAATGATGCCGGAATGGTTGGTGCACTCTATCATTTTTTAAGAAGAAAGGAAGGATAACATGGATATCCTCGATGAAATACAAAAACAATATGTCAATTTCTCTCAGAAAGAGAAACAAATTGCCATGTACATTCTGCAAAAAAATAATGAAATAAGAAATATTAATATTGGCAAATTGGCGGAACAAACGGGAACTTCCAGTGCAACGATTACACGCTTTTGTCGCAAGATTGGGTGTGAGAGTTTTGTTGATATGAAAATTCAAATTTCTGCTGCAGAACAAGATGGGATACCGCTTGAGTCTTCGGATATCTTTGATAGTGTTTATTCCTACTACAATCGAGTGATTGATCGTACCAAGAAAAACATCAACAAAGAAGAGTTGGAACGTGTGATTACAGCTTTAAAAGATGCTCAGAGAATCTTTATCTATGGCGTTGGGAGTTCAGGGCTCACAGCGATGGAAATGACGCAACGATTATTACGTATGGGGTTCAATGTCTCCGGTATTACCGATTCCCATATGATGTTGATTAATTCAACCATTACCAAAGAAAAAGATCTTGTGATTGGTATCTCCACATCGGGGAAAACCATTGAAGTCCTTAATGCTGTGAAAACAGCGAAGAATAATGGATCTAAAATACTGTCCATGACCAGTTTCTCAGAAAGTGAATTGGCCCATATTAGTGACTATCAAATGTTTGTATACAACAGTTTATTTATCGACAACAAACGTTTTGTGAATTCACAGTTTGCGATTATGTATCTTGTAGATATTATCTCCATGAAATTATTGGAAGATGATCAATACAGTTATGTAATGAGCCAGACGGTTGATGCGATTATTAAGAAAGCCAATGAGAAAACGGAAGAATAGGTTTATTTAAAGGCGTATTTTACGAAAATTTTTTTAATAAAAGTAAAATCCAAAGCGTGAATACGAAAATGAATTTCATAAATTATGAAATTGTAAATAATTTTATGAAAACGCTTGCAAAGATATAAATAGATGCTATTATGAAATTACGCACAGCATATCCAAATGCTTGATATGCATGTTAGAGGAGGAAAAGCATGAAACGATTTACGAAAGGTGTTATTACAACAGCAGCGTTAGCGTTATTGTTAACAGGATGTGGTAAAAAGAATGATTCTGAAGAAGTAACCATTAAATATTGGAACTTCCCAAACTTTACCAATGATCAAGAATTTCCAGATTCAGCAGATTACGATGCAGCACTTATTAAAGCATTTGAGGAAAAGAACCCAACAATTAAAGTTGAGTACCAAAAAATTGACTTTACAGATGGTCCAGCTAAAGTTGAAACCGCAATTCAATCCAAAACAAATCCTGATGTAATCTATGATGCTCCAGGACGTGTCATTGACTGGGCTTCAAAGGGTTACCTCAAAGAATTTGCAGATGTGGATACAAAACAACTGGATGCATCTGCAGTAAAAGCAAGTAGTCTTGATAATAAACTCTATCTTTACCCACAAGGGATTGCACCATTCTTAATGGCTGTAAATACCAATGTAACAGATAAGTTAGGGATTACAGATCTTCTTCCATTAGATAAAGAAGACAATCCAGGACGTAATTGGACTGTTGATGAATTTGAGACATTCCTAAAAGCAGTTAAAGAAAAAGATCCAGAAATGATTCCGACATTGCTTTATGCAAAATCAGCAGCAGGGGATCAAGGTCCTCGTGCCTTTGTTTCAAACTTATACGGATCATGGATTACAGATGAAGCAATCTCAGAATATACCATTAATAACGAACAAGGTGTTAAGGGTCTTGAATGGGTAGCTAAAGCTTCAAAAGAGGGATTACTTGGAAGTGGACAAGGTCTTGAATCAAAAGATGGTCAAGAATACTTCAAATCCAATAAAACCGCAATTTCAATTCTTTCATCTCCAGGACTTCGTACACAACACATGCAAGGTTCCGACATGAATGCACGTTTCTTACCTTATCCAAATGATGCGAAAGCACCTAAATATGAATTCTTAGTTGCGGGTCCTGCTGTATTTGACAACGGTGACGATGCAAAAGCAGCAGCAGCTCAAAAATTCGCAGACTTCATGATTAATGATGAAGTCTGGGGTAAACGTACACTTCTTGCAACAGGAAACTTCTCAGCACAACAAGGTCAAACAGGATTATACGATGATGCAGAACTTAAATTCGCAGAATCACTCACACCTCAATTTGGTCCTTACTACAATACCATTGAAGGTTATGCAAAAATGCGTCCTTACTGGTTCCCAATGTTACAATCTGTAATGAGTGGTGAAGCAGAACCGAAAGCCGCAGCGGATGCATTTGTAGAAAAAGCAAATAATACAATTAAAGAAGCACAATAGGTTATCAATCATAGTATGGGAGATGGATGTTTGTTTCATCTCCCATTTTTATTAGAAGGGGATATGTATGAAGGCATTAAAACAGAAAATTAAAAAGAAGCATATTGATACCAGTGGGTATTTATTCTTACTCCCTGCAATGTTATTCTTCGTGACATTCGTTTTATATCCCATGGTCAAAGGGATCTACTTATCATTTTTCAGATTTAGAGGACGTAACCAGGTCTTCTATGGACTCAATCATTACGCAAACTTAATGCATGATGATATATTCTTAAAATCAATGCGAAATACAGCGGTTATCACCTTAGTGGCGGTACCAATTGTGGTAATGTTGGCACTCTTTATCGCAATCCATATCTATAATAAACACGCTGCAGTTCGATCATTCTTTAGGGGTGTATTCTATATTCCTGCAATCTCTTCGGTTGTTTCCATTACAGTCGTATGGCTATGGATTTATAACCCGGATTTTGGAATCTTGAACTATATCCTAAAAAATGTAGGACTTATTAGTGAAAATGTACAATGGCTTGGAAATTCTAAGACCGCAATCTATGCAATTATTGCAGTCCTTATTACCACAAGTCTTGGACAACCCATTATTCTGTATGTTGCAGCTTTGGGAAACGTTCCAGAAGAGTTATTGGAATCAGCACGCATTGATGGTGCTGGAAACTGGGTTATTTTTAGAAAAATAATCTGGCCACTGATCAAACCAACCACACTCTATATTGTGGTAACAACAACCATCAACAGTTTCCAAATCTTCTCTCTGATTCAATTAATGACAGCCGGAGGACCAAACTACTCTACCTCAACCGTAATGTATCTGGTTTATGAAACGGCGATTATTCTACAAGAATATGGAAAGGCGTCAGCGATGGGAGTTATTCTTGCGGTAATTATCGCAATTATCTCGACCTTACAATTTAAATTCTTGTCCGATGACGTTAATTATTAGGGGGGAACATATATGAAGTTTAAAAAATTTGGACTCTTTAATATCATTTCAATGATATTCTTAGTCGCACTCACCATATTCTTTATCTTTCCATTCTATTGGATTGCATCCGGTTCATTTAAATTACAAGATGTTGCGATTGCCCTGCCACCCGAGTGGTTTCCTTTAAATCCAACATTTGATAACTATAAATTATTACTACAACCACTAACCGCTCGCTGGTTCTTTAACTCAGTGTTTGTGTCCTTAACAACGACATTGTTAGTGTGTACAACTGCTTCGCTTGCTGGATATGCCTTAGCGAAGAAAAAATTCCCTGGGGTTAAGCTGATCTTCGCAATCTTTATTGCTGCGATGGCTTTACCAAAACAGGTAATCTTAATACCGCTTCTACGTTTTATTACCGAACTTGGGTTAATGGATACGTATGCAGCGCTCATTCTTCCAGCAGTTGGATGGCCCTTTGGCGTCTTCTTAATGAAACAATTCTCGCATGCTGTTCCAGATTCTTTGTTAGAATCTGCGGACATCGATGGCTGTGGTGAAATTAAGAAATTCTGGCACATTGTACTTCCAATTGTAAAACCAGGGATTGGAGCGCTTGCAATCTTTACCTTTATTTCAAGTTGGAATGATTACTTCTCACAACTTGTCTTTACAAACTCGGAAGTTATGAAGACACTTCCATTAGGCCTTGCTTCCATGGCACAGTCTGCAGAGTTCTCATTAAACTACGGACTTCTAATGGCAGGGGCATTACTTGCATCCTTACCGATGATTGTTGTGTTCCTCTGTTTCCAAAGCTTCTTTACACAAGGTGTTACAGTAGGTGCTGTGAAAGGATAAGCATATGAAAAAGCATAGTATTTTTAAACAACTCGAGAAGGGTCTTGTCGTTTCATGTCAAGCCCTTCCCGATGAGCCTCTTTATCGTGAAGAGGGTGGGATCATGGTGTTAATGGCTCAAGCAGCAGCACGAGCAGGTGCTGTAGGAATACGAGCACAAGGGGTTACGGATATCAAGCAAATAAAAGCTGCAGTGGATCTTCCAGTGATCGGGCTTATTAAAAAACCTTATCCAAACTACCAACAATATATCACAGTAACCATGACTGAAATTGATGCGCTCGTAGCATCCGGTTGTGATATTATTGCCTTGGATGCAACCTTAAGACCGCGTGGCGATGGTAAAACCATCGAAACATTTATTCATGAAATTAAGACGAAATATCCAGACTGTATTTTAATGGGTGATATTTCAACGTTAGAAGAAGGGATGCATTGTGAAGCGATCGGTATGGACTGTGTGGGTACAACACTCAGTGGCTATACCGATTACTCACCCCAACTGGAAGGACCAGACTATCAACTGATGGTAGACTTAGTTCAAAACGTATCCATACCCGTGATTGCGGAAGGACGAATTCATGCTCCTGAAGCAGCGCGAAAAGCGATTGAATGTGGGGTTCACTGTGTTACTGTAGGGGGTGCGATTACACGACCTCAAGAAATCACAAATCGCTTTGTGAAAGCGATGAACGAAAACTAGAAGGAGTTGGTTTGATGACTTTAAGTCAATTAATTATCGGATGGTTCTATTATGGAATCGTGTTTATGGGTTTATCGGTATTAGCGACATTCCTGTTGAATAAAGTGACCTCCAAACGATGGTTACCACCTCTCATTATTAATGCGGTTTCGATTCTCTTGCTTTTAGCTCTTGCAGCGAAAGGTCTTGTACCATCGAACCAGCAAGCTTATGCACTTTATTTTATTTATATGCCCGTTGTTGCCGCAAGTGTCTTGTATAATGGATCCCTTGTCGCAATGGATCGCATTCGTATTTTTATGAAATAATTCTCCTAAAAAGGCAAAGTCACCACTTGCCTTTTTATTTTTGTAAAAAATACTTGATATTATAAAAACAGTTCATGTATACTCTAATGAAGTGGGAACGAATGGAGAAGGTTATGATTAATTTGTTTTTATATGTTGCCATTCTACATATTCTTGCAGATTTCCATCTACAATCCAATAAAATGTTTGAGAACAAGAGCTCATCATTTTCTTGGTTGATTGCACATATTGGGGTGCATGCAGTTGTATTTGGCGTGTTTGCGTTTATGTTTGATGGCGAAGCCTTAATGTATATTATGGCAATTGTTTTTATTCACTTTATTTTAGAGTTAATGAAAGCAATACTTGTTCAATGTGAATTGAAAGGGGTATGGGGTCGTACCAGTTTTGTGGAAGGTATCAGTCAATTGATTCATTTTGGAATTCTTTATGCATTTTCGGAATATTTCTTTAGACACCAATTCTTTACAGAGATTACGCAAATTCATACGGTCTTTGGAATGAATGCAACAGTATGTTTAAGTGTTGTTCTTGCAATACTTGTGTTGACAAGACCCATCCAAATTTTTGTTAAATTAAATAAAGGTTCTTTGAATCTTATAAATGTCTAACAGGCCAAGGCCTGTTTTTTAAAAGGAGAAATGTGATGATACGAAAAACACAAATGGATGATTTACCTGCGATTTGGCATTTAATGAATGATTTAGAGGATACAGAGTTTCCCTATGAAGCATTTTGTACTGCTTTTGATGCGGTCTATTCCAATCCCTCCATGCACATGTTTGTGTATGAAGATAAACAGGAGGTTGTGGGGTGTTTGAATATGCGAGTGGATGTGCAACTTCATCACAGTGGTTTGATTGCGGAAATTAATGATTTTGTGATGAATCCATCCTGTCGCGGTCAAGGTTATGGAGCGGCTTTACTGAATCATGCGGAATTATTTGCGATTGAAATGGGAGCACTTCAATTAGAGCTTACGACAAATAAAAAACGAAAACGAGCGCATGCATTTTATACAGCGCATGGCTTTGAATCAACCCATTATAAATTTGTGAAAATGCTTTAATCTTAGACGCATTGGTCTCTTGGAAGAGATGTGATACAATGACAGTTAGCGTAACCCGTAAAGGAGTTTTTGGTGATCATATTAATCAGTGCATGGTTGGATGCTTTTCGCAATGGACCCGTCCAACTGAATACCGGCATTTACTTATACATTGCATTGTTTATCATGTGTTATTTTATATACTTTCGAAAACAAGAACGTAGTGACTGTATTATAAACAGTCTGTTTTTTATCTATTTTTGTGGTGTTTTTGAAGTCGCACTGCTACCAATTCCGATGAATGATAAACAGATTATTGCGAATCAAGCACTCAAGTTTGGACTGAATTACAATACCCAGCCATTTTTTGTGGATCTTTTTGTTAGTCAGTATTCCAGTTATATGGATTATTTAATTCCAAATATTGTGATGTTGGTGCCGTTTGGTTTTTTAATGAATTATAAACTTAAAAAACCAAGTTTTATTAAAATTGTGCTATTAAGTATGACCTTCTCACTGTGTATTGAGATGACTCAACTTATGATGCAGTTAACGCTGTATACACGTCGTGTCGCGGATATTAACGATCTCTTATCCAATACCTTTGGTGGCATGATTGGCTGGTCCTTGTACATTCTATGCGCTCCTGCAATTGAAAAAATCTTCGCCCTAATACCCGAACGAAGATCTCATAATATTTAGACGCTTTGCGTCTTTTTTATTGCATGTGATGGAGGTCATTAACAATACCGCGAACACTATGAATTAAACCATCAAGTTTCGAAAGAGCATTGTTTATTTTTGTTTGCACCATATAATCCGCAAAAAAACCATCCATAAAATAATCTGCAAAGGTCCAAAAACCATTCAAATCACCAAGGTCATCAAAGGTACCGTGCACATCCCGTAATTCTTTACTGAATCGTTGTAGGAGAAACTGCGCATCATTCATATGTTGTTTTGCTTCATTAATACGGTTATGTTTGATCATTGTCACAAACATTCCTCCCCCAAACATATCAAACAGGCCCCAATCCGATGCTTTCTTTAATTGAGCACGTGATTGTTCCAATTGATACAAGAGTTGTTCTCCAGCTTGAATTGCTTCTTGAATTTCAACATATTGTTCTGTCATAACGCGACCTCCATCATTTATAGATTGAGTATATCGTAAGGGAAGCCGGAATAACGTAAAAGGTGCTTAACAGTCGTATTTACGTCCTAATTGACCCATTTACGTAAAAAAATGATTTCTGATAAGCGTCCTTCGTGGTTTATAAGCATGGCACCAACGAGTGAAAGCAGCCCTAAATCGAGAAATAAGTCTTTTAAATCAAAAGAGAATTGTGTTAATGATTGCGTGGTATATTGAATCCAATCAAAGGAACCACCCCATAAGGTTTGATCGAGAATGGATGCAAGGGTTGCGCTTAAAATAAGGGCAATGCTGATGCGGTAATGACTATCAAGTCGGCGGTTATCGATACCAACATGGTAAATTAAATACATTACAATCATGAGCAATATGAACACGCGCATCATCAGCATAAAATGAGCTGAAATACTAAGGTTAAATGTATCTTTTAAGAAGTGGTTTATCCAGCTTAAATCGGTGTTTATTTGTGGATGGATTTGCAGTGAATCGCCCCAGAGATAAAGCGTTGATTGATTCAAAGTCGAAGCAACATAATACTTGCTTCCTTGATCAACAAGAAGAAAGCCAAATACCCATAAAACAGTTTTCATAAGAATCCCCCCTATGCATGATAATTATAGGTTGGATGTGTGATATTTAGGTGCAAAAAAAACACTAAAGTGTTGTACTTTAGTGCTTTTAAGCCCCTTTAACTAAATCAAATGCTTTTTGTGTAATGGTATCAACGATCGATCCACGTGTTTCTTCTTTGACGTCTTGTGACGTTAAAGCGTGATTTAAATCGTTAACAACATCAAATGATTTATTACCAATCATGGTTTCCATTAATGATTTTACAACCTTAACACCGGTATCCATACTTAATTGTGATGTAATGGCCTGGATGATTACATCAAAGAATTGATTCCCTTTGTTGCTTTCTGTTTTTGTGAAATGGGAAAGGGCTTGGTTCATAAGATTTTGGACTAAATCTTCTTGACCTGTTTTCTTCAACATTTCAGTAACCATTGCGGAAGGATTGCTTGCAAGCCCCATCAATGATTTCACATCGAAGTTATCCATGAGTGCATCGGTTGTTTCATCTTGTGGTAAAAATTGCTTTACCAAATCTTTTAAATTTGCCATATTTTTCTCCTTGTTTTATCTATTATAACGGATAAAAACATGAACAATGAGTGAAACGCTTGAAAAATCATGAAATTATTACCCACCCTTTGTTTACAATCTGAATGTTAAACAAAAAGTTGCTATCATAAAGCTAATATTTGAGGGGATATTTATGAAGAAAATAACAAATGTTTGGTTTTTTCTTGAAGTGCTTTCCGCTATTATTACGTGGATTACAATACCGTAAGGAAGTGTTCTGGGGCTTTATTGTACAATCGTCGTTGTTAACGCTTTTGATGGAAAACAAGAAGTCTTGCGATGGGATTATCAAATGAGTGCAGTTTTAGATTTATTTGCGAATATGAAAAACCAAGTTTTAAAAAATACGTTTGCGAATGTTTACCAAGTGTCCACCATCGCTTTGGAATGGGCAATGATGATCAAACATTCATCCAAACTGTCTTCTGTCTCGCTTCGAGACTTATTACGGTTTTCTACGACACGTACAACGTTTGAAATTATGTATGCGACCACTTGGGATCAAAACCGACGCAATCCATAAAATATGAGATGATTATCAAAGACGGGTGAAATAAAACTTGATATAATGAGAGCGATTAAGGAGGGCTTATATGCAAAGATTTAAAATTAAATGGCTGTTGTTTGCAAGTGCGATGGCGTATGCGTATTATTCATTTTTCTATAAGTCACCTACTTCAGGGATTCCCATTGCGGTATTTACAATCTTACTTTCTTGGTTTTTTTTGGAATGCTATTTTGATTTTTTATATCAAAAACGTAAATTAACATTTAAGTTTAATGAACGCATGATTATTGGACTTTCGTCAATTTTAATCTTAGTGGGTATTACGGGAGGGGATTTGATGGGATTATCCCGTTTACACCTCTTAATCTTCTCAAGTCTTTGGCTGGGGTTGCTTTTATTCAGTGCGTTGTATTTATTGCGTCATGCTGCCATTGATCCCCGCACACGGGTTTTAAATCAATTTGTGGAGCAGATGCTTCACATGTCAGAATTTGGACTCCAATGCATGCATACGCTTTATCAGGCCATGGTTTTGACGGATTCCACGTTTCCCATTGACAACCTCATCTTAACAATCTATGCGGATTCCTTAAAATATGATCATCTTGATTTTGAAATTCCATCCCAAAAATTAGAACATTTTATGATTCAAAATGTTGCGCCTAATCACATCGAACAGCTTTTAAACCATCATGTGTTAGAGAATCACTTTGAATGGATACAAGCTGAGATTCAGCGTACGTTAAAAGATGTTTTAGAAGATGGAACGTTTGAAGTTACAGGAATCTCGCCGCTTTATCGCATCGTTGTCTTTGCTTATGCGTTTAATCAAATAATAATACTTGACCGATCCCAGATGGATGTTCGTGCTTATCAAATGCGGCGCCTTGATGATGCTCGCAATAAGAAACAGTATCATAGATTAATGCGTCACCGCGATGCCTTTGGTATTTTACAAGCATTCCGCGATACCCACATCTAAACTTATTCACCGCGCGAATCGAAATCGATAAATAAAGCCCTTATTCAAATTCAACTGAATAAGGGCTTTATGTTATGACTTATTTCTGATTATATACGAGAATAATTTCACGGTCATAATGACTTTCCGTCCAACCGATTAAGTGTTGACGGGATGTACGGTTGGCATGGGAGTGACCGAGATACTCAACATCCTCTTGATTAATAAATCGTTCCATTTGTTCTAAAGCATCGAGCGGTGCTTCGTTTTGATGACTATGGTCATGAAAAACTTTCGTCTTAATCATAAAGCCTCCTTAAGATTGAGCATTCACAGTTCTTAAAATATTTTCTGTACAACGAATCATCTCTTTCAGCGCTTCTTTGGCTTCCGTGATGTTGCCTTGAATTAAAAAATCAACGTAAAGATGATCAAAGAAATAATGAGAAATGGTATGAAATGGCGTCGTATCAAGGGTACGGGGGTTGCTTTGATCAAACGCTTCCAGTTCACATTCAAATTGGCGAGCTAAATCTTTTACATGCGCAAGATTTGCTTCTGCAGATTCGATTTTATGATATTTGGTAAATGTCATATAATAATTCCCGCTCAAAAGATCAAGAAGACCCCAATTTGATGCACCATCCATCGTTGCCAGTGCATTTTCAAGTGCCCGTTTTAATTCATTACCCACACGCATTAATTCATCACAATGACGTTGTTGCATGAAAATCACCCCTTGTATCTGTATTATACCATAAGATTTTTGCTGTTATTCACACAAGATTGTGAAGATATTGTTAAAGTAGAAATTAGGAGGATTGTATGGAAAATTTTAAAACAATACGTAATCGTCGCAATGACCGCTCATACAAGTGGATGGAGATGGAACAGAATGCGCCCAACCATGGTGTTGATGCATTTCCTTTTACAGTCGCGGATGTTGATATGTATCATCCCAAAGCCCTCACCGAAGGGTTAAAGGCTTATCTGGATGATATGGTCTTTGGATACACGGCACCAAGCATTTTGTATTATGAGGCCGTCATCAGTTGGTATCAAAGACGCCATCAATGGGAACTCAAACAAGATTGGATCTTTCAAGCACCCGGAGTTGTCGTGGCGATTAATCATGCCCTCAAAGCGTTTACTAAGGAAGGGGATGGGGTGATGATTATGTCACCTGTTTATTATCCTTTTAAACGGAGCATTGAGAATTTAAAACGTAAGGTGGTTGAAACCACGCTTGTCGAAGTGGATGATGTAATCGTCATTGACTTCCAAGATTTTGAAGCGAAAGCAGCAGATGCAAACACAAAAGTATTGTTACTGTGTAGCCCCCATAATCCAGTTGGTCGCGTATGGAGTGAACATGAACTCAAACAAATTGAAGCAATCTGTGATAAATACGATGTACTCGTTTTCTCAGATGAAATTCATGGTGATTTAATCATGCCCGGGTACAGATTTATACCTTATGCAACCTTAAGCAAAACAGCACGTCAACACAGCATCACCTTTGTATCCGCAAGCAAATCGTTTAATCTTGCAGGGCTCCACAATGCACATGTGATCATTCCGTCACAATCACTGCGAAATCAATATCAGGATTCAGTAACGCAAGATGGAGGATCTTTGAATACAAATGTCCTCGGGCTTGCTGCAACTCAAATTGCCTATACACAATGCGAATCATGGTTTGATGAATTTGTTTGTTTGATTGCAGCAAATCATCAACTGGTTAAGTCATTTATCGCGCGTGAAAACATACCAATTCGTGTATGTCCACTTGAAGGAACTTATCTTCAATGGCTCGATTTCCGTGATTCAGGATTGGCGGAAGCGGAGCTTATCGAAAAGCTTCAGGAACACGATGTGTTTTTGAGCCCGGGCTCAAAATTTGGTGAATCGGGTCAAGGGTTTATGCGTATGAATCTAGCCTGTCCCCAATCAATTTTAAAGGCAGGTCTTAAGCGAATCCAATCTGCAATTCAAGAGTGATGAATTCATCACTCTTTTTATGTATAATAAGATAAAGATTGGAGTTTTATATGAAAAATATTGTTGTTGTTGGAGGCGGCCCATCGGGGATGATGGCTGCAATTTCGGCGAAGAAAAATCATCCTCACGCCCATGTTATTTTATTGGAGCGTAATGAACGTTTGGGTAAAAAATTACGTATGACCGGTGGCGGCCGCTGTAATGTTACGGCGAATGTGAGTAATGAAGAAGTAATCAAACATGTTCCTAAAAACGGTAAATTTCTCTTTTCAAGTTTGACGAATTTTAATCCGCAAGATATTCAGTCTTTTTTTCCTGAAAATGGCTGTCCTTTAAAGATTGAAGATCATCACCGTGTTTTTCCAGAAAGTAACAAATCTCAAGATATAGTGGACGCCTTAAATCGAAAACTTCAAAATTCAGATGTGGAAGTACATCTTCATGCATTTGTAACCGGAATTGATACGGATCGGAATGTTGTTTATACGGAAGCAAAAAAATTCCCTTATGATCATCTGATTCTTGCGACGGGAAGCCGTACTTTACCCGGAACGGGTTCAGATGGTAACGGCTATGCCTTATCAGAATCGATTGGGCACTCAATTACGGACTTAGTGCCTGCTGAGGTTCCTTTAGTTTCCAATGATCTATTTGTTCAAGAGAAGACCTTACAAGGGCTGTCCTTCCATGATGTAACCATTCATGTTTATAAGGGTCAAAAAATTAAGCACAGTATTACGCATGATCTTCTGTTTACGCATTTTGGAATATCAGGACCTGCGGCATTACGGGCAAGTTTTTATGTCATGCGCATTCTCGATAAGGAGAGTCCTGTCAATTTAAGTATCGATTTCTTGCCCAATGTTTCACTTGAACAACTACAGCTTCATGAGGATTGGGAAGCATTTGTACAAGAAAAAGGCATTCCAAAGCGCTTAATCGCGTACTTCAAAACATTCTGTAAGAATGATCATGAGATAATTCAAACACTTAAGAAATTCCCAATGACCGTTTATGCTACACGTGGGTTCGCACATGCATTTGTTACGAATGGTGGCGTCAATCTTAAAGAAATTGATCCAAAGACAATGCGATCAAAAATTAATCCAACCATTTCATTTTGTGGTGAGTTGATGGATTATAATGCATATACTGGAGGATTTAATATTACATCCGCTTTTTCAACAGGCTATACAGCAGGGCTTTTTGCGCTCGAAGATTAGTACACTACGGTGTGCTTTTTCTTTGTTCAATAAAAGTATCGTAAAGGACAGTATATAGGTACAATAACAATTCATTCCATGCTATTATTATAGAAAAGGAGGTCCTATGTCACATCATCAGCAAAATCAAAATGATCATTCTGAAACTCTGAGCGCACATGTAAAGACACAAACCTTTTTGCCCAGCGAATCTAATAAGAATCGGACGCGTTGTGTGATTATCTTGTTGATTCTCGGTTTTATTTCTGTTGGCGGTTATTTTCTTTGGGATCATATCTATCGCATTACGAAAATTGATCCATTTGCCAATGTAAGTGTTCGATTTCAAGGGGATGAAGAAGGGGCAAGCGGCTACATTGATATCAATAAAAAATTAATTGAGTCCGATCCACAGCTCAATCGCGTTCACAAAGCGATTAAGTATTCGCTAGAACCAAATGAAAATTTAAAAATTGGCGATCGTGTTGTTTTAAAAGCGCGTGTTCCCGAGTCTACGCAACGTTTTATGGACTCCAATAAACTTGTATTTACAGCTACTGAAAAAGTATTTACCGTTCAAGAAATTCACAATGAGGTCGTGTTTGATCCTTTTGATGGTTTTAAATTGCGATTTAGTGGAACCAATGGTGAAGGCATTGCGGAATTGGATACATCAGGGGTTACGCTGGCTGATGATACGATGAAGGAATTGTTTTCGATGTTAGAGTATGCCATTGTCAATCCATCTGAATTATCAATTGGAGATTCTGTAACTGTTACGGTTAAACCTTCTACAGCAGGGAAAACGTTTATGTTAGAACATCAAATTATGTTGGCACAAACTAGTATGGCTTTTGATGTAGATGCGTTAGCGGTCGTACCTAAAAACATTGAGCACATTAATAATCTGGATGTGCTTCGAAGTGATGCGAAAAAACGTGTCGAGGAAACGGTTAATGCGGACGCGCAAGAAGTATATGTTTGTTATGGAATTCTCCCTAAGAACATCGCAAATGCACGTGATCGTGACTCGCAACAATCTTATGTAAATGGGACATTGATGTTTGTGTATCAGTATGAACATAAACATAAAGCATATGCGATTGCTTCAGGTTATACAAACTTGATGCTGGAAGGGGACCAAATTGATGAGTCGATGCTGATGCCGATGCAACCTGTCTCAAATCAACAATCCTTGGAAATTGTTTTGCTTGAGCTTCAAGATAACAACCTTACCTGTTCTCCAACGTCTTAATGCCTTCGGGCATTTTTTTATACGCAAACGGTTTCGATTTAAGATTGATTAATATATTTCAATGCTATACTTGCGTCGAAAGGAGTTAGCAATGAAATTTAAAGCAATATTACTTACAATAATTGGTTCGTTTTTAATCATGCCTGTGGCAGCGGATAATGCAATGGATGCAGCCGCACGTCAGCACTTACGTGACAAATATACGATTCATGAAGATAGTTTTAGACCTGTTATCCAACTGTTTGAAGATGGTTCGCAAGCGTTTGTCTGTGACAAGGTAGAATTGGACTACTATTTCACACTCTTACAAGATGATTTGGATGAAGGGATTGATAATTATCAGAATTATGCCTATCTCATTGATACAGGACGGGAGGATCCTGTAATTCGTACAAATCGTTATGATATGAGAGGTTTAGTCCGAAAACAAGCAATTTCTATGCCTCAATATGATGCGTCGTTACCGAATCGACTCCCGTTTAAAATTCGAAGTCTTAAAAAAGATGAGGGAACGACACAATGGTATGTGGATGTAAATGATGATTATCGAGGTGTTCAAAAAGATGGTAAAGGGATGGTGGGATATGATTTGTTCCTCAGTCCTTTCCATATTGAAAATGATGATCATAATAATTTGCTGTTTAAGGAACTTGTGGATATCGCGGTGACTGTTATTCGTCCAAGAGCAGGGCAAGAACCGGATGTAAAACGGTATACGCTCTCCAAGTCAAGACCATCGATGAGCTTTGAAGGAGGTCGCATTGAAGTGACTCTCGAGCAAGGAATGAAACACATTCGCCTTGTGGATGATGGCACCTATGGATACGGTCAATTAAAGTTTGAGGTGGAAGGAAGCAGCGCATCCGTTACCAAAGATCCAAGCAAACCTTTGAACGATTTACCCATGGGAATTCGAGCACGTTTTGATTTTTTTGATCAAAAACGTAAAGGGAAAGAATTTGATAAGCTGGATGAAGTTCGAATATTGGAAGAACATCAAACACCGATTGGTCAAATGGTTCATCATGTGTATAGCAATGATCGCAAACCGGGATGCAGTTTATCAGACTTAAAGGAAAAACATGATAAACGTGTGGATGCTCTTGTAAACCGAATGGTAAGTCGATTCAATCAACTTGATGAAAGTACCAAGCAAAGTTTGAGTGAGAAATATTCGGTCAAGACGAGTCAAGCGTTAGCTGATTTAATGGAGCACTATGATTTGAATATCTATCCATTTAATCCAAAGCCTAAAACCCTGATATCAATGACTCCAAAAACAACTGAGGATGTTTTGACTCAACCAACGGATTTAAACGATCCTGTGGGTCAATCCATCGGGGAACCAGATCAATCGAAAACATTACATGTTGAATCATCTACAAGACTTCAAAATGTAGCGCCTGCTCCTCAAGCGGGGGCAAGTGCAGTGGCTAAGCATACGATTCAAGCGCCACGTTATCCCATTAAGTTAACGGAGTCACTACCACCAGTCAATTCGATCATTGAACATCAGGATCACCTTGAAATAAAACCTGTTGAATTGTCCACAGAACTTCAACATGAAAGATTACGTCATCGAGTAGGGCCAAGACATTCTGTAACAGATACGGTGAAAACGACACGTTCACCCCTTAGTTTAGTAGAGCCAGAAAAAGGACAGTCAAGTAATCTTAAAGCAACCATCGCATCTGCAATGGTTGTATTGAAAGATGGGAAAGCAGGGAAGATTGAGCCTTCATCGCATTCGGATATGCATCACTTGGTAACTGAGATGTTAAAGCAAGAACAAAATTTCGAAGCGACTCAGTTGCCATTGGCACAACAAGGCGGTAACGGTGATACACAAACTCAAAATCAATTGGTGTCATTGGAACTTAAGCGTCCACTCGTTCGAAATGCGAATGCGAATCAATCCATTGCATCTCAACCGCATCAAAGTATACCAACAGCCACATTCAACATTTCGGGAGACAAGATGGGTGTTCAAAATCCAATGGAAACCGTTAAATCAGAAACTCATGCGAATCCACAACAGATGTTACCATCGCAATCTAACGCTTCAAAACAACAAGATCCCCTTTACAGTAAACCGAAGCACTTACCCGCTACGGGTGTGACAGAGCAATCTTCTTGGTTTCTAGGCTCCTTACTGTGCGTCCTAGGTATCTTGTTACGATCAAAACGATAAAAAAAAGACCCAGGAAGCAGGGTCTTTTTCATATTATTATATTATTTGTGCTATCGACTAAGACGGGATATAGGCGATAGCATTGCGCTTACTGATAGCAGTGTAATTAAGGAAGAGCGACGTAAACGTCTATCTGCTATCATAACTTAACCTTAACTATATCGGAGAATTAAGATTGAGTTGACCCTCTACGATTGGAAGCCGGTAGAAGGGCACTGAATTGTGATAAAGGAGAAATTACAAGTTGTAAGACACAGATTCAGTGTAATATTTGGAGAAATGTTTATACGAATGATTTGTGGAGCCTTCGTATAAATAATTATTTTACTAAGCAGCTAATACTGATTTAAGGTATTCAGCAATTTCTGCATCTTGACAGCTTTCAAAGAATAATTCTTTGAATTCAGGATAGTCAATTGTTTCTTTTAAGAAGTCTTGATCGATTTCTTTAAGGATTTTAATTAATGGTTGGTGTGTAACTTCTTTAACACCATCTAAGATTTTTTTGTTGCGTTGTTCAGGGATAACGCGATCTTTAGGGTATCCACCACCAAATGATTCTGAGAATAATTTTTCGAATGTGTAGTTAAGGTTTAATTCTCCACCCCAACCGAATCCTTGTGCAAATGGCATTGCAATACAGTTACCATCGTTTACTTGACCGAATAGGTAAGCGTCTAATGGGTTTGTAACGTGTCCACAAAGTACATTTGGGAATGAGTTACATGCTAACATAGCACCTTGACCTGTTCCACATCCTGTAACAACAAAGTCAACTGCTTTTGTTGTTAATAAGATTGAAGCAAGAAGACCGTTTTTAACATATGTTAATTGGTGTTCTTGTTCACCGTTGTACATACCGTAGTTTACAACTGTGTGTCCAGCTTTTTCAGCCTCTTGTGTTAATGATGCTAAGATAATTCCGTTTTTAGCAGCTTGTGAGTTTTCGTTAATTAATGCGATTTTCATATTTAATCCTCTTTCTAATAATCCACGTGATGTGTCCACCACGTGGCGTTCGATACATCGTTTTGGTTTTAAACTATGCTGGTTGTTTACCAATGTAAGCTAAGATACCACCATCAACATAAAGGATGTGTCCGTTTACGAAGTCTGATGCTTCTGAAGCTAAGAATACAGCAGGTCCCATTAAATCTTCTGGTTTACCCCAACGTGCAGCTGGTGTTTTTGAAATAATGAAGCTGTTGAATGGATGTCCATCAACGCGTAATGGAGCTGTTTGAGGTGTCTCAATATAACCAGGTCCAATTCCATTACATTGAATATTGTGTTCACCGTATTCTGATGCAATATTCTTAGTAAGCATTTTTAAACCACCCTTAGCAGCAGCATAAGCACTTACTGTTTCACGTCCAAGCTCACTCATCATTGAACAGATGTTAATGATTTTACCGTGTCCTTTTTCGATCATTGAAGGAAGAACAGCTTTTGACATGATGAATGGTCCATTAAGGTCGATGTCAATAACTTGACGCCAATCTTCTACAGACATTTCGATCATTGGTACACGTTTGATGATTCCAGCGTTATTTACAAGAATATCGATTGTTCCAACTTCTGTTTCAATTTGTTTGATCATTGCTGTAACTTGTTCTTCATTTGTTACGTCACATACATAACCATGAGCTTTAATGCCTTCTGCTTCGTATGCTGCAAGTCCTTTGTTTACAAGGTCTTGATTAATATCGTTAAATACGATTGTTGCGCCTGCTTCAGCATATCCTTGAGCTAAAGCAAAACCAATTCCGTATGATGCTCCTGTTACAAGAGCGATTTTTCCGTCTAAACGGAAGTTTTCCATTTTAAAGTTACTCATATTCAATTCCTTTCCTATCGTTGTACACGACCTGAACCGTCACCTTTAGCAAGTGTTTCCACTTCCTGAACAGTAACACGGTTGTAATCACCCTCTACAGAGTGTTTTAGACAGCTCGCTGCTGTAGCAAACTCAATTGCATCTTGAGGTGCATAATCATTGAGCATGGAGTAAATTAATCCAGCACCAAATGAATCGCCACCACCAACGCGGTCTACAATACGAACGTTATATTTCTTTGAGAAATAAGCTTGATCGCCTGTATAAAGCATTGTTGACCAATTGTTATCACTTGCTGAGATGCTTTCACGTAATGTGATTGCAACTGCTTTAAAGTTAAAGCGCTCGTGAAGTTGTTTTGCAACATCAATATAACCATCATGGTTGATTTCACCTGTTGTGATATCTGTGTTTGAAGCTGAAATTCCAAATACATCGTGTGAATCTTCTTCGTTAGCGATGACAACATCAACATACTCCATTAATTCACCCATTGTTTTATTTGCTTGTTCATTACTCCATAACTTCTTACGGAAGTTAAGATCACAACTTACAGTTAAACCGTGTTTTTTAGCTGCTTTTGCAGCTTGTAGTGTAATCTCGGCTACGTTTTCACCTAAAGCAGGTGTGATTCCTGTTGTATGGAACCAGTCGTATCCTTCAAAAATTGCATCCCAATCAAAATCTTCTGGTGTTGCTTCAGCGATTGCGGAATGTGCACGGTCATAAACAACTTGACTTGCACGTTGTGAAGCACCTTTTTCCAAGAAGTAGATACCAACACGATCGCCACCGCGTGTAATCTTGCTTGTATCGACACCGTAACGACGTAAATCGTTAACAGCGTTTTGTCCAATTGCATGTGTTGGTAATTTTGTTACAAATGCTGCGTCCACTCCAAAGTTTGAAAGTGAAACGGCAACGTTTGCTTCGCCACCACCGTAAGTCGCTTGATATCGATCAGCTTGCGAGAAACGGAGGTAACCTTCTGGAGCAAGACGAAGCATAATTTCTCCAAATGTAATTACTTTTTTCATTTAAATACCCTCTCTACATCTTTACGTCAGGATTAATCAAATGAATGGCAAATCCTGCGATTTCTTTATCTAAGTATGCAAAGTTGATTTTGTTTGTTTTCTTATTGCGAGTAATTGTATCTTCTACAACATGGATGCCTTTTTTCTCTAATTGATAAAGAGCACGTTCTGGGTAAGGTGTGTAAATTCCAAAGTGTCCGTGTTCACCACGTCCAACTGAGTTAAGGAATTCAAAACCGCGACCTGCGAAATGACTCTTAGGTTTTCCATAATACTTAAATCCAAACAAATTACATAATACTTCAGCATTTTCTTTGGCTTCTTCACTAGTGTTGTTATTGAAACCAATATGAATTAATTCATATGATAACAATGCATCCACTGCCTCACGGCTTAGGCGTTCAACAGTATCCCAATCTTTAGCTGCAATCGCATCAGCAGGCAACATGAAGCTACCACCAATAGCATTAATGCAAGGTAAAGCTAAGTAATCATGCATGTTCTTAGCATTAATTCCGCCTGTTGGCATAAATGTAATGTCAGCATACGGTGCACTGAGGTCTTTGATCTTCTTAGCACCACCACTTGATTCTGCAGGGAAGAACTTAACGTTTGTCAATCCATAAGAGATTGCTGTTTCAAGTTCTGATGCTGTAGAAATTCCAGGTAATACAAGAACATCATTTTCAACACACCATTTCACAACGTCATGATTAAATCCAGGTGTTACAATGAACTGTGCCCCAGCCTTGATTGCAGTTTCGGCTTGGGAAACTGATGAGACGGTACCCGCTCCAATTAACATATCTGGTAATTCTTTAGCGATGATTTCGATTCCGGGTAACGCAAATTCACTTCGGAATGTGATTTCCATACAATCGATGCCACCGTTATAAAGTGCTTGTGCCATTGGCAACGCATCTTCGATTTCAGTTATTTTAACTACGGGAACGATACCGATTTTTTCAACTCTATTTAAAACTTCACTCATATAGTAGTCTCCCTTTTATTTTGACCAATGTCCAGTCGGTCTCTAGCAAACCAGCTAAGACAATAATAGGTGAGTAAACCGGTTTTGTCAACTGGTTTACCAAAAAAATAATGTTTCGCCTATATATAAGGACTAAATTGTGAAAAAAATGATAATTTCACATGAAAGCGGTTAGATTTATTAAAAAAAACCGTTGACATGACAAAATTCAAGGGCTATAATGCGTATGTCCAGTAAACCAGTTTATAAACGTTTTTCAAGGAGGTACTTACATGGAAAAGCATATTAAGCAAGTGACCATTGAGCCAATCCGCGATATTGATATTTTCAAGAATGCAACACTGCTTACAAAAGAAGAAGTGAAGCAAGCAATTGAAGATACCATTAAAAAGATTGATCTCAATATGGAGCACATTGGTGAGCGCTTCCCATGGTCAGCAACAAAAGATCTGAAATATCCGATCATCGATAATATCGAATGGACAGACGGATTTTGGACCGGTCTATTGTGGTTGGCGTATGAATACACAGGTGATGAGAAGTATCGTGAGCTCGCAGATAAAAATGTTGATTCTTTCCACCATCGTGTTGTAAATGATATTGAAATTGATCACCATGATCTTGGATTCCTATTTTCATTATCATGTGTGGCAAGTTACAAACTAACAGGTTCTGAAAAAGCAAAAGAAGCTGCTATTTTAGCGGCTGATAAGCTCCTTACCCGTTGGCAAGAAAAGGGAGAATTTATACAAGCCTGGGGCGAGTATAATAATCCTGAGCATTACCGTTTCATTATTGATTGCTTATTGAACATCCCACTATTATATTGGGCAACAGAAGTTACGGGTGATGACAAATATGCGGATATCGCAGAGCGTCATTTCTACACAAGCTGTCAATACGTAATTCGTGATGATGCAAGTGCATTCCACACATTCTACATGGATCCTGAAACAGGTGGTCCAGTACGTGGAGCAACACGTCAAGGTTATAATGATGAATCATCCTGGGCACGAGGCCAAGCTTGGGGTGTATATGGTATTCCATTAAACTATCGTTATACACATGAAGACGAAGTGTTCCCACTGCATGAAGGAATGACAAATTATTTCTTAAACCGTTTACCAAAAGATTTCGTATGTTATTGGGATCTCATCTTTACAGATGGTGATGACCAATCACGCGATTCAAGTGCTGCAGCGATTGCAGTATGTGGTATGCTAGAAATGATCAAATATATGAAAAATGATGAACTTAAAACTGTGTATGAGGGAGCATCACACACAATCTTAAGATCGTTGATCGACAACTATACAAAAACAACACATGAACCAGGAAATCCAGTGCTTTATCACGGTGTCTATTCATGGCACAGTGGAAAAGGTGTGGATGAAGGAAACATCTGGGGCGACTACTATTATCTAGAAGCTCTAATGCGTCTTTATAAAGACTGGGAATTGTATTGGTAAGAAAGAGGTAAAATTATGAGTACTCCAAATATTGTAATGACACGTATCGATGAACGTCTCGTTCACGGTCAAGGTCAGCTTTGGATTAAATCACTTGGCGTTAACACCGTTATCGTGGCAAATGATGAAGCTGCACAAGATGTCATGGCTCAGACACTCATGAAAACTGTAATTCCAAAATCAGTTGCAATGCGTTTCTTCCCCGTTGACAAAGTTATCGAAGTTATTCATAAAGCGTCTCCACAACAATCCATTTTCTTGATTGTGAAAGATACAAAAGATGCTTTACGTTTAGTTGAAGGTGGTGTTCCAATTTCAGAGATCAATATTGGAAACATTCACAATTGTAAAGGCAAAGAAAAAGTTACACGTTCAATCTTCTTAGGTGAAGATGATAAAGACTGCCTAAGAAAAATGGTAGCAAAAGATATTGCTTTCAACACTCAAACAACACCTAATGGTGGAGACGGTGCAGCACCAGTTGACATCCGTAAATATATTTAAGCATTAAGGCAATAACTATTTATTTCTAAAAGGAAAAGAGAGGAATTTAATAATGAATATTACATTATTTCAAGCGATACTAATCGGTCTATGGACTGCATTCTGTTACGCAGGTATGTTATGGGGTATCTACTCAAACCGTGCTTTATTCTTAGCATTTGGTGTTGGGTTAATCTTAAACGGAAGTCACCCAGGTGCACTTCAAACAGCTTTACAAGTAGGTGCTATTTCTGAATTAGCATTTATGGGATTCGGTGTTGGAGCCGGAGGAACTGTTCCACCTAACCCAATCGGTCCTGGTATCATCGGTACATTGATGGCGATTACAAACTCTTCAATTACACCTGAAAGTGCATTAGCATTGTCAATTCCATTTGCTGTTGCAATTCAATTCTTACAAACATTTGTTTACACAATCCGCGCTGGTGCTCCTGAGAGTGCTGCAAAAGCATTAGAAAACAAAGATTTCAAGAAATTCCGTATGACTACAAACTTTACAGTATTACTATTTGCTATCGTAGGTTTCCTATTAGGATTCTTAGGTGCTTACAGTATGGAACTTCTAACACAACTTGTTGGATTAATTCCAGAATGGTTATTAAAAGGCTTAAACGTTGCTGGTGGTATGTTACCTGCAATTGGATTCGCAATGATCTTATCTGTAATGGTTAAGAAAGAATTAATTCCTTTCGTAATCTTAGGTTACGTATGTGCAGCTTACTTCCAATTACCAGTTATCGGTATTGCTCTAGTAGGTGCTATCTTTGCAGTAAAACAATACAATGATTCACAAAACACAGTAAATGTATCAGGAACAGAAGTGGAGGCAGGTAACGATGACTGGATCTAATAAATTAACAAAAAAAGATTATTTTAAAACAACAGCACGTTCATACTTTTTACAAAACGGATTTAACTACAGTAACTACCAAGGTCTTGGTTATGCTTTAGTTCTTTATCCAGCATTAAGAAAAGTACATACAAACGATGATGATTTCGCAGCAGCACTTGGTGCAAACTGTGAATTCTATAACACAAACCCTCAATTACTTCCTTTCATTACTTCATTACACTTAGTAATGGCTGATGAAGGACGTCCTGAGTCAGAAATTCGTCCAATCAAGATGGCTTTAATGGGTCCTCTTGCTGGTATCGGTGATTCCTTATCACAATTTGCGATTGCACCACTTTTCTCAACAATCTTTGCATCACTTGCAATGGATGGTGTTTCAATTGCTCCGCTTCTATTCTTAATCACTATTAACGCTGTATTATTCGGTATTCGTTACGGAATGGGTGTTTATGGTTATAAAGTTGGTACAAGCATTATTGATAAATTAAGTGAAAAGATGGAACAAATCTCAACAGCAGCAAACATTGTTGGTGTTACAGTTATTTCAGGTCTTGCAGCTACATTTGTTAAGATGAAAGTTGATATTTCATTCGCAGCTGGAGAAATCCAAGAAGGTGTTAAACAATCAACCGTTAACATCCAAGGTCTTTTAGACAAAGTTGCTCCTGCATTGTTACCAATGCTTTATACAGGTTTAATGTACTACCTAATTAAGAAAAAAGGTTGGAATACATACAAACTTGTTATTCTTACAGTAATACTTGGTGTTGCCTTAAGCTTCTTCGGAATCTTAGCTTAGTATTTAACTTTAGAGAGCTACTTCGATAAGTAGTTCTCTTTTTTATTCATAAGGAGAACATAAGATGGTAAAGAATTCTTTATATCAAACAATTGAACACAAATCGAACGTCCTTGATCTCAAACGCTTAAAATCAATGTATAATTTTAAGGAAAAAGAAGTGGTCGCTTATGCAGATCAACTGATGATGAATATCTTTACATTCACTCGTGATTGGGATATGGAACCATGTGATACACCTTACACCTTAAATCCATTTGGATGGACAACCACACCAAATGGCGATGATGAGTGGATATTTATGTTGAATCGAATGGATTATCTTCCGTCATTAGTAATGGCGACCGTTTTAACGGACGATTTAAAGTATATAAACCATGCCAAAGATCGAGTGTTGCATTGGATTGATGCACATACACCACTCACTTCAGGACCCTCTACACGTACTCTGGATACTGCGATGCGGATGAATAATTGGTTGGATTTATGCCCTTATTTAAAGGCGTATCATCTTTTAGATGAGGATGTCTTTGCACGCATTCAAACCAGTCTTGAAACACAAGCAAACTATCTTAAAGAACACTATCTAACCAAGTACACATTGAGTAATTGGGGTAGTATTCAAACCTGTGTTTTGGCCAAGTATTTGGGGTGGCTTAAACACGATGCCGATACAGACTTTAAAACATGGGTTCATGAAGAAATACAGACCCAATTTGAGATTCAAGTATATCCAGATGGTATGCATTGGGAACAGTCAACGATGTATCACGTCGAAGTTCTAAATTATGGACTCAAGGCGTTACCGTATGTGAAAGACCAAGAAGGATTTAAGCAAACACTTGATCAAATGGCATACGCGCTTTATTATCAAGCAACCCCACAGGGCGATATTGTGGCATTTGGGGATAGTGATCGAACGGTTTTAGGTGGCATTTTGGGGTATTGCGCTGTAGCGTTACAAAATCCAATGTATAAATCAAAAGCTCATGATGTGCTTGATTTTGAGGTTTGTTATGCGTACGGCGTAATGATGCAGGATGCTTTTGAGGCATTGGAAACGGAAGTTCCAGTTTCCTTAAACTACGATGGCGTGGATAGTGGTATCTTTACCACGCGAAGTGATTGGGGTTCGGATGCGCATTTCACTATGTTTACGAATGGGTCTTTAGGAAGTGGACACGGGCATGCAGATAATCTCCATGTTTCAACATATTTCCAAGGAAAACCTGTATTAGTTGATCCAGGGCGTTTAACTTATCGTGAAGATGACCCACGTCGCATGCACCTTAAAGGCATGGAAAGTCATAATACCGTTATTCTCGATGGAAAGCCTTCCGCAATTCCTGATACCTCATGGACGTATGCTTCTTTTTATAAACCACTTAAAAATTATGTGCGTCATGAGGGAAATTGCCATTACTATGAAGGCGTTGTGGTTTCGGATGCTTCCGTGCACCAACGCAAATTGATTGTTATTGATGATGGTATTTGGATGATTGTCGATGAAGTTAAAGCTGAAGGAAACCATGTTGCTACAACGAAGTATCACTTAGATGAATCATTACTGTATCAAAATGGTATAATAAAGTTTGAAGATGAATCGAAATTAAATGTATTGAGTACAAGTCCGATCACCGTGGCTTCAGATGTAATTTCATATACATACAATAAGGCATCAACACATTCTGTTTTAGTCCAAGAACAGGATTTTGTGGATGCATGTGTAAACGTGACACTCTTTGTAGATCCAAAGTGGACGGTAACACGTCTACCCATTCTTCAAAATGGCGAGACGCCCATCGCTGATGAACGAGGTTGCGCGTATGCTTTTGAAAATGATGATGAAGTGATTGAGGTTTGTGTGCTTCACGAAGAGATTTGGCAAGGGAAAAAAATTATGTACTGTAATGGAAAACCATTCCACGCGAAATGTGTTGTACGCTCAAATCGCTTCGGACAAAAGGTAATGCGCGCTTAAATCAAAGCGCTAACAACTTGTTAATCGGTTTACTTAGTAATATAATAAGTACGTTATGATGTAAAAAAAGAATAAGTTGATGAAAGGAATTAAACATGACTCAGGAAAAGAAGTTAACGATTAAAGAAATCGCTTCGTTGGCGGGTACATCGAAAACCACCATCTCATTTTTCTTGAACGGAAAATTTGATAAAATGAGTGCGGAAACACGCGAACGCATTGAGAAAGTCATTGAGGAAACAAATTACAGTCCCAGTGTGGTCGCGCGCTCATTAAATGCAAAAAGCATGAAACTCATCGGTGTAATTATCGGTGATATCACCAATGCATTTGCAAATCAAATTGTTAAAGGAATTGATGAAGCAGCAAAAGAGGGGAAATATCAACTTATCGTAGGGAATACCAACTACGATATCGAAAACGAAGAGAATTATGTCAATCGAATGCTTGCGATGGGTGTTGATGGGTTTATTGTTCAACCAACAACAAGTTTTCATAAATTGATTAAGAAAATTCGTTCTCAAAATAAGGAGATTGTTTTTATTGATTCACAGACGAATGTTCAAAACAACCCTTGGGTAAAAACGAATAATTATGAAGCTGTTTTAGAAACGACCGAGGAAATGATGAAACTTGGGTATGAAGAGTTTATTCTTCTAACCGCAGATCCAAGTATTCTCTCAACCCGTCAAGAACGTTCACAAGGCTTTATTGATGCACTTGCATTAAATGGCAAACAATGTAATATGCAAATTGTGTCAGACAATGTCACACCCGCAGAAATTACAGAAATTATCAGCAATAATATTATGTTAAACCGTAAAACATTGATCTTTGCAGCCAACTGTTGGCTCTTACCCATTGTTTATATGGGATTGAAAGAATTACGGAATTTGATTCCTACCACAATCGGTTTACTTGGATTTGATAATACAGAGTGGACTAATGTTGCATCACCATCTGTCACGACCATTGTCCAACCTGCATACGATGAGGGCTATCAAGCAGCACGGATTTTGATTGATCGGATCGAAGGTGGCTATATGGAAGCACCAAATCAAATTCTTAAATGTAATATTAACTGGCAAGAATCAACATGCCAAGGAGATCTTCTTTAGAGGTCTCTTTTTTTTACCTTAATTTATATTAAATGAGTTTAATAGCTAAGATTGAAAAGCGTGAGAATGCTATAATAGGAAATAAAGAGGAGGATGTTATGGAAAAATCAAACACTTTAAAATGGATGGTGCTTACCGCAATGATGACTGCACTGATTACTGTGGTCACGATGATGATAAAAATCCCTTCCGCAACCGGAGGTTATCTCAATCTCGGTGATTTTGTAATTATGATTTCAATGGCTGTAGTGCCGTTTCCCTATGCGCTCTTTGCTGCGGGAGTTGGAAGTGCTTTTGCAGATATTTTCGCAGGTTATGCCCTTTATGCGCCTTTTACCTTGGTCATTAAAGCAGGTGAAGTTGTGATTTTGTATGGCTTGAGACATCACCTAGAATCCTCAAGACGTTGGATTCCCTTCTGTTTGGCAGGGCTATGGATGATGGTGATGTATGGCTTTGTGGCTGTATGGATTGCGCAAAGTTGGGGTGCGATGCTTATTGCCTTCAAAGGTGATGTGTTCCAAGGACTTCTTGCGGCGGTCTTAGCGACCCTTTACTATCCAAGAATGGTTAAGCTTGTTTCAACCTTAAATCCTAAAAAAACACCTTGATCGTAAGGTGTTTTTTTTCTAATCTTTTTTAATTTTATTCCGTTTGGAACGAGCTGCAGCCTTCACATCCTCAAAGAATTCACTGAATTGCTCAGATTTCATGGTTGGAAATGAGCGAATCAGACGACGTTCAGTAAATTTGTATTCAGCTTTAAGTTCAGCAATACGTTCTTTGATTTCCTCGATACGCAGGGTGCTTTTTTCATTTAAACTATGAATAAGTTCTGACATTTCGGTATGCAAGACTTCCAATGATTTAAGACGTTTCTTAAGATTCAATACGGATGCAACCGATACAACGAAATCAATCGCAATTACGATGCCTAAGACCGTTGACGCGACACGAATGGTTGTTGGGTTCAATCGATCAACGATTTGCACGACACCCGGGTGAATCCACTCTACAAGAACGACACAAAGAATACCAAATAACGTGCTGTTTAAAAGACAAACACGTCCCTTAATATTGTATTTATAATGGGAGTAATCCCACCAACGCATCCCAAATGCTTTTTCCATAATATAACTGGTTACATATTCCAAAGCACTGGTTAATAGAAATCCTAAAACAAATACTAAAATTGGGCTCTCTAAAAAAGGTTTAAGGATACTGAGAACAAACAACGCTCCAAATCCGTAAATAGGTACAATCGGACCATTTAAAAATCCACGTTCCACAAATTTACCCTCTGGAATGGAACAATAAAGTGTTTCCATAATCCAACCTATAACACCATAAATTACCCAATATAAAAAGAATATTGGAATCATTTCATTCATACAATTACCTCATATTTCTAAACGATATTGAAAGTATACCATATTTTCAATTGGGGTTCGTTGAATCGCGTCTTTTATCCACAAATATTTCGAAAATCGCATAATTTGTTCTCTTTTTCCTATACTTTTGTCCTAAATTCCAATATGATTAAAGTAAGACGTGGGACTAGAGGTGACCTATGCAATTATTTATTAAAGCCTATGATGACACTGAATTGAATGTTTTAGTCAATGAAATCAGAAATCCAAAAGGGATTGTGATTATCAGTCATGGCTTTTTAGAACAAGTTGTTTATTATAATTCCGTTGCATACGGACTCAATCAACGGGGCTATACAGTAATTCGTTATGATATGCGCAGTCATGGGAGTACAAAGGCTCCTTTAGGAGATTTGAAGGACTATCGTGATTTGCTTTTAGATTTGGATACTCTTGTGTCGTATTCGCAAACAAATGCTTCTGATTGTCCAATCTATACTATGGGATTTAGTTTAGGGGGTCTTGTGACTGCCCTTTATGGCTTGGAATATGGACATCGTATTGATGGACAGATTTTACTGGCTCCAGGTTTTTGTGTCCAAGATCATTGGGAATCACTCAATCAATCTTCTATTTCAGTTTTAGCGTTGTTTACCGCCTTAATTAAAGATGATTTATGGCAGTTAAGCATGATTGAACAAGCATTGTCTAGAGCGCCATTTAAGCGTGTCACACAAGCGTTTGTTTTAGAGACACTTGTTCATGCACCGATGGTAATTCAGGCCAGGATGAGCATGTATGCGTGCCCCTGTCTTATTTTTCATGGTGATTGTGATTCAATTGTTCCCTTGGAATCGTCGCAAGCGTTTTATGAAACGATAGAAAGCAAAGCAAAAGCATTGAAAGTCCTTAAAGGTGTAGGTCATAATATATTTCAAAGTCAAAAAAAGGAAATGGTGATGGATGCAACGAATGCATGGCTCGAAAATTTGAATAGGGTGGGATAGTCTATGAAAAAAACACTAACAATACTAATCATACTGATCAATTTGTTTGGCTGCCAATTTGTATCATCACCCAGTGATGATGGCACAAACAAAGATTTTGAGAGTGCATTAGATACTGCTTTAGTGTCAATGATCGGTTCAACAGATCCATCAAGCAATTATCTTTTGGAACATCCAGAAGATTATGATGTGGACGTCGAACACTATGCGTTTCGACTTGGAAGTGAAGAAGATTTTGAAATGTCAAAAGACTTAATTAAAGATATTGAAAAGAATATTCGTAAATTTAAAGATCGAACGTTATCGGATCAACAAATCATCGATAAACGCGTGCTGCTCTATGAGCTTGAGCGAATGGCTTCAGGTTATCAACCCTTCCAATTCCAAGTGGATCCAGAATTGGATTCAATTCCTCAATACCTGGAAGGATTTACCTTCAGAACGAAAAGTGATATCATTGGATATTTTTCTTTGATTGATTCCATTCCGTCGTATTTTGATGAGTCCATCGCTTTTTATAATAAAACAGAAATGATGACCCAGTATGAACATGAAACGTTAACGGAATTTGCGACTATTATGAAAGAGCAGTCCTTATCGGATGACTTTTTCCTAATTAAAGGGTTTGATACAAAAGTAGAATCCGCACCATTCCTTAATCAATCAGAAAAAACAGTGTACATCGAGCAAAACCGAGAAATGATTCGCGATGTTTTCTATAATGCTTTTGTTACGTTAGAGAATGAACTTAAAACAATAAAGACGCGTCCCAATCGAGGGCTCGCTCATCTTGAGAATGGAAAAACATACTATGAGACATTAATTCCTTCCTTAAGTGGTCGAAACCAAACCATTCCCGAATTTCAAATGTGGATTAGTAATCGTCGTATTGAAGTTTATCAACGTTTAAAAGATGTGGAAAGCAGCAATAAACTCTTGGAGTACCAAGAATTTGAAGCCAATCAAACGTCACCTAAGTATCAAGATGCATATGCATTAATTGATGATCTTTATCTTAAGAGTAAAAATGATTTTCCTGAAATACCCGCAATTCCCTATAAAGTACATCAAATCGATCCTTCTTTAGAAGCAATCTCAAATCCCGCGTTCTACTACGTGCCGCCCATTGATAGTGAATTTGAGCATACGCAACGAATCTACATTAATAGCGCGTTTGATCCGGCAAACTTTACAACCTTTGCCCATGAAGCCATTCCAGGCCACATGTATCAAACTCAATATATGCGAAGCATTCAAGGGATGCATCCAATTCGGCTGTACATCCGCAATAATGCAATGACAGAAGGATGGGCTCAGTATGTTGAACAGCTCTCAATCCGTTATCTTGGGGGTCCAGAAGGGTATGAGGATTACATTCGCGACTTATATGAGTCGATGTACTTAATCTTATTGGAAGTTGATATTGGCATCCATTATAATGATTGGAGTCGTGAAGAAATGGGAGCATTCTTTGATTCCGTCTATGTAAATAACAGTGAATCCGAACGTGATGAAATCTATCGTCAAATCATCCTAGAACCCGGTAATATATGGAGTTATTACTACGGTGCGATGTCAATCCAAAGCATGAAAGAACGTGCGCAAAGAGAATTGGGAGATGCCTTTGATGAGAAAGCATTCCATAAAATTATTTTGGATTTAGGCAGTGCAAGCTTTGATACTATGGAGACAATTTTTAATGAGTATCTCCATGCGCAATAGAAAAAACACCAATACTTGGAACTAGGTCAGTTCCGTTCCAAGTATTGGTGTTTTTATTTGGCTTCATGTCGTAATATTGTGAAGAAATACATAAGTCCGACGGTCAAGATAATATGACTTAACCCTGCTAGACCTGAGATTGCTGCCGACATTCCCGAAGATAAGGAAAGATTTAGAACCTCGGTGATGCCACGAACGGAAAGCATTAGGGTTGTACTTATAACACCTAAGTTATAGGTAATGTAGAAGCGATTCCACTTTGGATTTTTATCAAGATCAAATTTAATAAAGAACAAAGCAACAATGAGCGATAAAATCATACCCAATACCAGTAAATGCGGATGAATGAGACTTAATCGTGTAAATCCCGTAAAACCTTGAAACTTCGTAAATTCACGGTAGAATACTCCACCAACAAGTCCTGCAATTAGATATGCAAAGGACGTATTAATCATCTTTTTCATAGAAACCTCTTTCTACTCATATAAGAGTCGTTTTAAAACTTCCGCAAGAAAGTCAATGTTTGGACTTCCTTTACGTAATGAGATAAAGATATGAAGAAATACAAAATCTAACAAACCATCTTGAGTAAACGAATCTGTAAATGCTGTGGGTTTGATTGTTGGATCTTGTTTCAAAACAACCAAAAGACCCGCACGAATATGATCAACATATTGCATGCCGACATGATGTCCCTTCATTTTTGCTTCTTGATTCATAATCTCCACATGACTCATAAATAAGGAATTGAACTCATCCATATGATGGCGTATCCGCTCATAGATTTGTTCAATAAAATTAACAAAACTGATATTTGTATCAACATTACAGATATCATCATAAAAAACTTGTTTCCAAAAATCTTCGATGACATCTAAAATCAACTTATTTTTTGATGGGAAGTAATTATAAACAGATCCAATGGAGACTTCTGCTTTTTGGGCCAAGTTCCGCATGTTTAATTGATCCAAGCCATCTTTAAAGACAATATCTTTCGCAACTTCAAGGAGCGATTCCTTACTTATTACTGCTTTTTTCATCTAATCACCTCATTACTGAACAGTGTTCATTATACTCCCGTCTTGATAGGGTGTCAACGAAATTGAATTCAGAAAACACCACCCTTTTACACTTACTATCTTATCATAAAGTTCTTAACGATTATCATGTTCGTCAAAAAATATGAGATTTTCACAAAACCGGTTCACCTAAATTTGAAAAAGGTGTTGACACAATGTAACCGTTAACATATAATTCGTTTGTAAACCGGTTTAGGACTAATCTTTAAATTTGAATGGAGACGAAAATGAAGAAACATATGAAAAAAGTGTTCACATTTTTAATGACGCTTGTTGTGTCATTATCGATGGTTGGTGTGCGCAGCGTTACAGCAGATCATAACGATATTGATAAAATTAACCGTAATTATCGTGAATACTTACTTGGGAATGAAACAATTAATAACGATGCAGTCAATGAAAAGAAAATTACATCAATCTACACAAACGGTAAAAAGGCAATGGAATCTATCGTGGGTCATGATGATGAATACATTTCAGGTTTAGTCTTGCGTGGTGGTGGCAAAACCGACCATGACTTGTCCACAAACTTACAAAAATCCTATCAACAACTTAATGCAATTGCCTTGGCTTACTCGATGCCAGGTTCTAAAAACGCTCTTTACCAATCCCCTGAAGCGTTAACGGCTGTTTTAGATGGTATTAAGTGGTTGGGAGATAACTACTTTAATAAAATGGATACGGGTTATTATGGCAACTGGTACAGTTGGGAAATTGGTGTACCACAGAGCCTTTCAAACATCATGTTTTTACTTAGTGATGAAATTGAAGCAGCGCTTCCAGGATTTATTCAAGAATCAGTTATTGCGATGGATTCCTATATCCGTGGCGATGCGAAACCGGGTGACCCTACCATTGGCGATGTAAACCTTGATGCACGTCAACATACGGGTGCAAACCTTACAGACATCACATTCAACCGCATTCTTCAAGGTGCTGTACTTAAGGACGAAGCACGAATTAGTAAAGCCGTTGAAAATTCGATGACCGTATTCAGCACCATCGATCCAAGTAACCTTCAACATGGTGTTACCGATGGTTTCTATGAAGATGGATCATTTGTACAACACTCAACCGTTGCCTATACGGGTTCATATGGAAAAGTATTACTCGGTCGTATTGCACAACTTGTAACAGTACTAGATGGTACAAAATGGCAAAATGATACCTTATTGGATACCGTGCAAGAGTGGATCTATCGTGGATTTGCACCAGTGATGTATGAAGGCTATATGATGGAAATCGTAAAGGGCCGTGCTGTATCACGTACCGGTTCAGGTTATGGTGATGCATCAAGTGTTATTGAAGCATTTGTGCAATTATCCCAAAGCCTCCCTCAAGCGGAACAACTGAAACTTCAAAGCTATATTAAATACTTAATTGAAAACATTCGTGCAACCATCAATCCTGCAACATTTGTATCAATTCAAAATATTGCAGCTTATGAAGCAATTGTTAAGAATCAAGACATTCAAGCGCTGAATCCA
Source organism: Erysipelothrix sp. strain 2 (EsS2-7-Brazil) (assembly GCF_016617655.1). Taxonomy (NCBI): domain Bacteria; kingdom Bacillati; phylum Bacillota; class Erysipelotrichia; order Erysipelotrichales; family Erysipelotrichaceae; genus Erysipelothrix; species Erysipelothrix sp. strain 2 (EsS2-7-Brazil). The sequence continues at coordinate 10,208 of NZ_SCFT01000010.1, read as the reverse complement.
TTAGAAATAAACGATCACTATGCATTTAACTTAATGGATAAAGCAATTCATACGCGTGAAGGTTTTGCCTTTGCCCTTTCAAGAAGCTCAAATCGCATTTCAAAATATGAATACATGAGTGGTGAAAACCTACGTTCATGGTTCCAAGGAGATGGTGCATACTACCTCTACCAAAGTGGAAACGATCAAACAAGCATGCACGGGATTAATTTCTATGCAACCGTTGATCACCATAAATTACCAGGAATTACCACGGTGAATGAAGTGCGTCAGACCATCCCAGAACTTTACGGAAAAGATTTCTATGACCGTGCTGAAGGGTTTGAAGCAGGATCCATTACGCAAAATAAATATGTCTACTTCCCATTGGGTACAAATGATTACTCAGGTGATGTGAAAATGGGAATCTATGGTGCGTCCGCAATGCAATTGGGTGATGATGAAGCGTATGCTGATGCGCAAGCAGGATTGCTCCCAGAAGACTTTAAAGTCTATAAAAATGCGGAAGCAAATAAATCATGGTTTATGTTTGATGATGAAATTGTCGCTTTAGGTTCAAACATTCATGATGAAAAGCAACGCGACTTAACAACAACCGTTGAAAATCGTATGTTTGGTGCTGACGATGTGATTCGCCTCAAAGGTGAAACAAAGGATGGAATCCAAACGTTAGAAAACGGTGTTCAAAAAGGATTGAAATGGCTTGCAATGGGTACCGAGGGCGTCAATAAAGACACCGGCTATGTATTCTTTGGAAACCAAGATGTAACTATAAACACATCAACTAATACCCAAAAATATTCTTACGTGCGTAATAAAACTGTGGGTGCTGCGGATAAAGAAGTAACTCAACAATTCGCAACCGTAACGTATGATCATGATGGTAACGAAACAAGTCAATATGCTTATGCGATTTTACCCAATGCAACTGCAGACCAAACGGAAGCGTATGCGAAAGCAAATCCAATTGAAATCCTTGCACAAGAGGATGGCGTTCATGCGGTACGTCAAAAAGATCTTGGTATGACAGGATACGCATTCTTTGATGAAGCAAATCATACGGTGGAAGATCTAAGCACAAGCAGTAAAATGATTGTGATGCGTAAAGGCTTAACCTTTGCAGTTCAAGATCCAACGCATCAACAAACCCACGTTTCATTTACTTTAGATGGAACTTATGATGTGGTATCAGGTAATGGTAATGCCGTAATTGAAAATGGCAAAACATACATTACCGTGAACACTGAAAATAAAAACGGTGTATCGCAAGATCTTCAGCTTGAAGCGGTGACGGTAACAACACCTGAAGAACCTAAACCAGAAGTTAAACCTGAAACACCGAAAACATTAACACTTGTGGATGATGCGTCCAATGTGGTGATTACCTATACGGAAGGTGATCTACCTGAAAACACAACCTTAAGTGTATCGGTAAACAATAACCTCGTCGTTGACGGATTAAAGAATACAGTCGGCTATGACATTACGCTTCGAAGTGATGGCAGTTCTGTACAACCAAAAAATCCAGTTAATGTTTCAATTGAACCGAAGAAAACTCTAGATCGTGCCACCCTACAGGTGTATCATGAAACTAAAGACGGATTTGAATCGCTTGCATGGGTTGCAGATGGAACACGTATTGCCTTTGATACAGCATCCTTCTCGCTCTTTGCCTTAGGCGAAAAAGATGTTAAGGTATTGCCATCAACCGGTGTTACACCTCAAAATGTCCTACCATTTGTCGGGGTTCTCGTTGTGGTTGGGGGATGCTTTATCCTTTACGGAAAACGTAAAAACAAAAAATAATATATCGAAAAAGCACATGTGTGCTTTTTCGTCTTATAGGAGGTAAGCAATGTATCAAAAAACTACAGGACCGCAGTTTTTAAAATACGGTCATGCAACCGATAAACCCAGCACCTATCCGGTCATTTCAAAAATTCTAGCAAATAAAAAACCCAATGCGCTTACAGCTGTCTCAGAGGCAACAAACATTCGTGTTGTGGAAGGCATTGCGGTTATCTTGGTTGAGGATGCGGAAGGAAATCGCGAACGGTTTGTTATTCATCGAACGGCAGTAATTCACCCTCACATTCGTTATGCTTTGATGCCAATTACCCAAAGTGCAATGGTTGAAATATCCTATCAAACTGAAGGTCAACCAACCATGATTGAAACCAGTTTGGAAGCGGAAATTGAATATGTTTCCATCAAACCACAATTTAGTGTCAGTGAAATCTATTCCTATTACTACAATGTAAAGGGGAAAAATTATCACTTTGAAGGTGAGGCCCATAAATATTGGGAACTTACGTATGTGGATGCAGGCGTTTTAACAACAGAAATTGAAGGTAAATCCTTTACATTAGAAAACCAAGAAATGATTTTATACTTTCCAGGTCAATTCCATACTCAATCGGTATTGGGAGAAAATGCATGTTCATACCTAACCATCATGTTCGATATGAATATGCTCCCCAAATCCATTGCACACATTCAAAATCGTGTTATGAGTTGTGGTAATGAACTGTATACGTTAATGAATCATTTTATTCGCCAATCCACCATTCTTGAACAAGAACAAAGTCCTTTTGCGAAAGATCTGATGGTTTCATATCTTCAAGAAATTATGATTCTTCTATTTCAATACGATGAACCAACAAGTAGCCACAACACATCCAACCCCATTCAAGTTAATTTTGAAAATGAAATGATGGATGAAATTTATACATATATTCAAGCAAACATTCATCGACCTTTATCCGTTGAAGACATCTGCAATCAATTTGCGATATCCCGTTCTGCTTTACAATTACTTTTTAATAAGTACTTTGATATGCCACCAAAACAGTATATCAATGAACAAAAACTTGAACGTGCGAAACATTTAATCCTTGAAGGCAAGTATCCGATTACGGATGTTGCTTTAAAACTTGGATTCAGTTCGATTCATTATTTCTCGCGGAAGTTTAAACAACACTTTGGCTTTGCCCCAAGTGAATATGCGCAAAAAATCTATACACAAGAAAAAGGTCCTCGCTAATGCGGGGACCTTTTGATGTATATAATTAAATTCCGTCTGAGAAATCGTCAGAAGCGTCATCTGCTTCGGGCATTTCAAAGAGTTCAACTTGGGAAGCACCTGTTTCAGCAAGTGATTTCGCAAAGTCGTAAACAGCGGGCTCACTTAAACGCATTAAACTTGCTTCAAGGAGCATTGGTAGGTTTGTTCCTGCAAGAACATGAACATCAGTTTGGTTCATTGCGATCATTACGGATTCTTTAAAAGGTGTACCACCTTTTAAATCTGTAAAGACAAGAACACCTTCACCTGTATTTACTTCAGCAATCGCTTCTTTAAGATCGCTTGATAATTTTTCAGGACCAGCTTCTTCTAAAAATAAAACACTCTTATATTGAGGTTGTGCACCTGCAATAAGTTCAACGGATGAAGATAAACCTTCTGCAAATCTTCCGTGACCTGTAACGATAATTCCGATCATAGTATGAATCTCCTTTTAAAATATACTATTCTTGAAAAGAATTTTATGTGAGGCCAATCCCATAAAATGGAGCAACTTCTCAAGGTAACAATACAAATAGCATTATAAATTATTAACCGTCTAACTTCAAGTCTAATTTGCAACTCTTAGCGTTCCACGGTATACTCATAAATAGATAAGAAGAAATAAAGGAGCGATACAATGACATTACCAAATTGTCCTCAGTGTACTTCCGAGTACACTTATGAAGATCGAGATTTATTCGTATGTCCGGAATGTGGTCATGAATGGAATGCCTTGAGCACTCAAGAATCAATGCTTGTAGTCAAAGATGCACATGGAACGGTGCTTGCGGACGGAGATGATATCGTCATCACTAAAGACCTCAAAGTTAAAGGGGCATCCAGTGCATTGAAACAAGGTACTAAAGTAAAAAACATTAAACTTGTGGAGGGCGATCACAATATAGATTGTCGCATCGAAGGCTTTGGTGCCATGAGTCTCAAATCAGAATTTGTAAAGAAAGCATAAGCTTTCTTTTTTATTCGAAAAAAAAAGACCGTTTCCGGTCTTATTGATGTTTTGAAAGGTCAAGTAAAGCAGCTGCAGCTTTATCAACAATGACAATTACATCATCGTGATTTTGAAGTGCACTTGCAGGACAGTCTTCAGTTGGTGTTCCTTCCATCATATTGTATACAGCATCTTTTTTCGCATCGCCATAAGCAAATAATACGATTTTTTGAGCTGACATAATGGATTTAATTCCCATTGAATATGCATAACGTGGAACGTCTTCTTTCGTTTCGAAGAAACGTGCATTGGCTTCAATGGTAGATTCTGTAAGTGATACTTTTTGTGTTAATCCTTCAAATGATGCCCCTGGCTCATTAAAACCAATATGACCATTGATTCCAAGTCCTAAAATTTGAACATCAATTGGATTTGAAGCAATAATCTCATCATAACGTTTGCATTCTTTTTCCGCATCTTCTTCTAAACCATTTGGTAAGTAGTTAATCTTAAATGGTTTTTTACTGAAGAAATGCTTGTTCATGAAATAATGGTAACTTTGATCATGATCTGCCCCAATACCAATATATTCATCCAAGTTAATTGAGATAACATTTGAGAAATCTAAATCACTTGCGGTAATTTTATCGTAGAATGAAATCGGTGTGCTCCCTGTAGCTAAACCGAATACATTTAATTTTCCTTCATTTAATTCTTTACTAATGAGTTCGAAACCTAACGCTGCTCCTGCATCGCTGTTTTCAACAACATATAATTTCATATTGAATAACCTCTCTTCTTTCTCCCATATATTATAAGGGTTCGAATCAATAAAGCAAACCAAAACAACAACAAAACTAATGTTTATTATAATTGTGTTACGAATTAAGAGTGCTATAATTAGATGGTAAACAAAGGTTACAAGGAGGAATTACGATGTTAATTATAAACGGACGTATATATTTAGAAGACCGCGTAATCGAAAACGGTTATGTGCTTACAGAAAATGAAACCATTAAGGCATTTGGTTTAATGGAAAATGTTCCCGCTTACTCGGGAGAAATTGTGGATGCAAAGGGAATGAATGTTTTACCAGGGTTCATTGATCAACACATTCATGGTGCAAACGGTGCTGATAATATGGATGGAACTGAAGAAGCAGTCGCAACCATTGCACGTTTCTTACCAAAAGAAGGAACAACTTCTTATTGTGCTACAACGATGACGCAATCCGTTGAAGCGGTAGACAAAGCTTTGGGTGAGATTGTAAAGTATGCGAAAAATCATAATAAACCTGGAGAAGCAGAAATTGTAGGGATTCACTTAGAAGGGCCTTTCATTTCCGCAAAACATATTGGAGCTCAAAATCCTAAATATGTTTTAAAACCAACACTTGAAGCATTTGATCATTTCTGGGATGTCTCAGAAGGGATGATTAAAGTGATTACGTATGCACCTGAAGAAGCAGAAATTGGATTTACCGATCACTTACGTTCGTTAAATGTTGTGCCATCTGCAGGTCATACCGATGCAACATGCCAACAAATTGAAGATGAAATTGAAAATGGTCTTTCAAACTTAACACACTTCCATAATGCGATGAAACCACACCATCACCGTGAACCCGGTGCTGTTACAGCGGGTTTTATGAATCCAACACTTAAAGCCGAAATGATCTGTGATGGTATTCATTTAAATCCGGATGTTGTGAAAGCGACATACCAAATTAAGGGTGCCGAAAACTTTATCGCGATTACAGACTCAATGCGTGCGAAAGGACTTCCCGATGGTAATTATGACCTTGGTGGTCAAGAAGTTATTAAAAAAGGGAAAGAATGCCGTATTGCAACAGGATCTCTTGCAGGTTCGGTAGCGGAAATGGACTTTGTAGTACGTAACATCAAACACTTTACGGGTGCACCTATGCATGATCTCGTGAAGATGTCATCAGAAAATGCTGCGAAACACTTAGAAATCTTTGGACGCAAAGGAAGCATTGCGATCAATAAAGACGCAGACCTTGTCATTTGTGATGATGATATTAATGTACAAACAACAATATGCCGTGGGGTTATTGGATACCAAAAATAATCCCATTAAGGATTCTTCGGAATCCTTTTTTTTATGAGTTGAATACGATAGAATAGGGATATGAAGAAAAAATATCAAATTATCGTAGGAATTCTCTTTTTCCTGATTACGGGATGTAATTCAGCCAAACCTGAAATGACCGAACCCATTATTCAAAATGACGTGACGCTGGAAGGCGTTGATTTAATCGATGATTACATGCGTGTCTTGAAGTTTTATGAACAGCGTGATGTGCTTTCAACTCATCGCATTGCATATCTCGAACTTAAAGATCATTTGGGAAGCATTCAAACCATGGAGGAATTGAAACAGTTTGAAGACAAACTAAATGCATTCGCTAAGGAATTGGATGATGTCTATCAAATGGACGAAGGAACCCGTGTTTATCGCAAAGGGCTGTTAATTGTTGATCGTGGTCATTGTTTACCGCCAACTTATGAACCTGGACCGCGCTATGAAGCTGAAAATCAATTTTTATACATGCAAGCAGCTGCTCTTAAAGAAGGTGTAGTTTTAAGAAAAATCAGCAGTTATCATACCCATGAATTCCAAAATCAATTGTATGAAGGTAATAAGGAACGGTATGGCATTGAACGAGCTCATCGTTATGGTGGTCAAGATGGTTGTTCGGAACACCGAAGTGGGTATGGATTTGATATCGGTGGTGATGACATTGAAACGTGGAATGAGATGGCGTTCGTTGAGACCCAAGCGTATCAATGGCTTCAAAACAATGCGTATCAATTTGGCTTTATTCTCCGATATCCAGAAGGAAAAGAAGCGGAAACAGGTTATGCATTTCAACCTTGGCATTATCGTTATGTAGGCGCAATTTCAGAAAAAATCATCAAGGCCAATATGAGTTTGGATGCATACCTCAATCAGTTTCCTTTTTAAAATTGTACCCATGAATTCCTTTGAATCTTTAAAAATGATGTGAATTTAAGGAAACAATCATGGTATATTTTACTAAAGGAGGTTTATTATTTATGGAACCTTGTAATAAAAAATTAGCCAATCTTATACCCGAAGGTGATCATGTGTTTGGTGAAGTTTTAAACCAAATTCAGCGTTTACGTACTGAAGCACAAGTGTATGAAAATAAACATTGGAATGATGATTTTGAAGCGTATTGTGATAACATCACAGAATTTATAAAGAAACAAAAAGCCTTATCCGGCACGACCATTCATGAATGTTTGGATATTATTAAAGCAATTCGAAAAAGTGGTCAGACAGCCCAACGTGTTGAAACGGGTCAAATTGCGGAAAAAGCATTGCTAGCAGATTATGACATGGACCTTGCATATCGAAATGATGAAGGCTACGACAAACTCTGCAATGCTTTACTGGTGATTATTGAAGATTACCAACAAACAACCTAAAAAAAGCCGAGACATCGTCGTGATGCTTCGGCTTTTTTTTTGAATTACTTCATTTGTTCGGTAAGGTCGATAATTTCATCAATCATCGCACCAATATGCTCTATTGTATGACGGAGCGGTGCATCGGTTGAAAGATCAACATCTACCATTTGTGCCAGTTCCAGCGGCGTTTTGGTTCCACCAGATTTTAAAACATCTTTCCATCGTTCGATATCTAAAGTACCGTTCAAGACTTTTTGACTGACTTCAGTTGCGATGGTTAATCCAGCACTGTAAGTGTATGGGTATAGACCCATATAGTAATGTGGTTGACGCATCCATGTGAGTTCCACATTAGGATTAATCGTGACAACATCACCCCAAAACGCTTCAAGTACCGATCGTTTCATCGCATTAAGTCCTGCTGTTGAAAGTGGTTTACCCGCATCAACGGCACGGTATACTTCACGCTGATAGGCAGCTTCAAGGAGGTGGGTAACAAAATTATGATAGTAGGTACGGCTGATCATCGTTGATAATACCCAACGTTTAAAGCGGGGATCATCCGATTGTGTCGTAAGATGATTTGCCATGATGAGTTCATTCATCGTTGAGGGTGCCTCGATAAAGTATAGAGAAGGGCGTGTATCATAAATATTCTGATTTTGTCCGGCAAGGTAGAAATGACCTGCATGTCCTAACTCATGAGCTAAGACAAAGACTTCACGCATACGTTCAGTCCAACTAATGAGAACATAAGGATGTGCACCATATGGACTTGAACAGAAAGCCCCGGTTGATTTTCCAATATTTTGTGGGAAATCAATCCAACGTTCATCAAATGCTCGATTTACCATGGCGAGATAATCTTCACCAAGAATGCTTAACCCTTCAAGTAATTTCTCGCGCGATGCTTCAATTGAAATATCGGGTTCAAACCCTGGATCTAATGGCATGAGTAAATCATAAAATGACATCGTATCCAAACCATGAACAGATTGGAGTAATTGCGCGTATTTACGCATATGTGGTGCAAGATGTTCAGTAATCAAATCAATTTGACGATCATACATATCTCGTGATACTTCTTGATCGAAGAGCAGATAATCGATGACTGAATCGAATCCCTTAAGGGTTGCAAGTGCTTTTTCCTTAAGAACTTGGGTTTGATACACTTCTGCGAAGGTATGTTGGTACTCCGCAAGTTTTCCATAGAACTCTTCAAATGCCTTATGACGTACATCGTGGTCAATTTCATATTCCCACTCGCCTTCAAAAAGGACAAAACTGTTTGGGTATGATTTGCCATTGACTTCAAAATCATCAAAACTCATATCTTGAAGTTTACCACGATTATAGATGCTGTAAGGAGCATCCAATGCAGCATTTAATGCGGTAACAGCGGCTTCTACCTCAGGTGAAAGCGCATGTGGTTTTTCACGAAGAATTTGTTTTAAGAACCCTTTACTAAAATCGTTGAGTTGTACTGCATTTTCGAGTGTCTCACTGTCGTTTCCCGAAATTTCAGATGTAAAGAACGCTAACTTATTTGAAATTTCAGTAGTACGAATTGCATAAAGACCATAACGTTGAATTGTTTCTTCATTGGATTGATCCGCAGAAGCACTGAGGCTGTTGTAAGTGCCTAGGTGCACCATTTTCTCATACATTGGTGCATAGACACCCAATGCTTCAACAATATTCTCAGGTGTGTTTAATTGCCCTTTATAGGTTGAGACAAATGTATCCACTTCTTTCTCAAGTGAATCAAATGTTCGATTGTAGTCATCTTCAGTTTTAAAAAGACCCCGTAAATCCCATGTATGTTCAGGATTCACATCACTACGGTGTACTAATTTTTGTGCCATAAAAAACCTCCTAATTTTGACTATTATATCAAAATTCGACGGAAATAAGAAAAAAGATGAGTGAAATCCTCATCCTTTTGGTATATAATTCATCACTTTATGATTTCGGTACAGTTCAAAAATAGACTTACGCGTGTTTGTGGCTTCACGAATGTCAGAACCCTTATCAATGAGTAATCCGAACACACGACGAATATCTTCTTCAAATTCATAATCAACAATTCCCAAATCAATATTAATCACATCCAAAACAGCTCGCATAAGAGGCGTATTTCCAAATGAATCTTGACCATGGATATCCGCGCCTTCATCAAGCAAGAGTTTAAGACAAGCAAGATGCTTGTCGAAAAGAACCCCATCGTTTTTAGGGCCATCTCGTTGAGGTCGGGGATAACGTGAATGATTCAAGGCTTCACTAATGGCAACGTGTAAAATGGGTTGTTGCCAATGTTCGAGTTCACCTTGAACCATAAAGTTAACATTATCCTTTGTTTCAATAATTAACTGAGCAATTTCAAGACGACTGTTTTGAATTGCTACTTGTAGTGGGGATTGCAAACGATCACCTGAAGGGTGAGATACGACGTGTGGGTCGTTGATAAGGATTGTCTGAACTGAATCAATGTCATTATGATGAATTGCTTCGATCAATTCATTCAAAATATCAATCCTTTCTGCCTTAATCATAGCACACTTCTAGGTTTAAACCAAAAAACACCCTCCACGATGGAAGGTGTTGGTTGGAACTGACCTAGTTCCTTGGGACTAAAGAAAAAACCAAGTTAGGATGAAGTTAACCGATAATTTACGGGAGATTGATATCCTAGCTTTTCTTGTATTCGATTTTCATTGTAATATTTTAAATAGTT
>NZ_SCFT01000009.1:0-69580 GCF_016617655.1 Erysipelothrix sp. strain 2 (EsS2-7-Brazil) | reverse complement strand
CAATATCTTGATGATATTTGCTTCAAAATTAACTCAATGCCGCGAAAAATATTTGACTTCAAAACGGCCTATGAGATAGACTTTAATAAAAGTAAAAGTGGTGCGGTTGAGATTTGATAAAAGAAAAGACACGTATCGATACGTGTCTTTCTTATTTTTTTGGTAATGCTTCTACACTCTTTAAGATAATGCGATTTAACGAATCATCGAAATCAACATCAAGTATGTATCCCAGTCCATTGGGTGCATGAATTGCTCTAAAGTCTAGGAATGGTCTGTTTTCTAAGAAAATTAACAGTGTTTTAATAACACCTGAATGACAAACAATTGTTGAAGATTCCACACTGTTTGCTTTCATATCTTTTAGAATGCATTCCAACTTAGAGATGATTCGGTAGCTAAATTCAGTTAACGTCTCTCCATGAGCAATGCGTTTATTAATAAGGAATCCATCAAAATAATTTTCGGATACGTCATCCCCATGTACATCTTCATAATCACCAAAATAGATCTCGCGTAATTCTTTACTTGATTCATAGATTGGTGTCTCTTTACCGTAAAGAATTTCAAACGTATCAATCGTACGTGTTAAATCAGATGTATAATAACGCTCTGTTTGTGGATACGCGTACTCCAATTTATATTGTTTTAGGTCTTCAATTCCTTGTTTCGATAAGTGAACATCAGACCAACCTGAATACGTTCCTTCTTCATTAGAAGTCGTATAACCATGTCTTACTAATACAATTTTCATAAAGCACCCTCTTTTCTATACAATACCTATCTTAACGCAATAGCGTTCCGTTTGCGACATCACCACCGGTTACAAGTCTTACTTTGTCGCCTTCTTCAGCTGTAAGAATCATACCATTTGACATTATACCGCGTAGTTTAACGGGTTTGAGGTTTGCAACGAGAACAACTTTATGATTGAGGAGTTCTTCTTCCGTAAAGAAATCTACAAGGCTGCTTACTACAGTTACTTCTTTGCTTCCTAAATCAACTTGTAAGACATAGAGTTTATCTGCTTTAGGATGTTTCTCGACTTTTACGATTGTCCCCGTACGAAGTTCTACATCTTGAAATTGATCAAATGTTATTTCTTTTGTTTCTTCTTCAACAACGTTTGTTTCTACCACAGGTTCTACCTCCTTTTCTAATAACTCAAGTGTTTCTTTCACATCTAAACGATTAAAGATGATGTCTGTTTTTGAAACAACAGGTTTATTAAGTTCAAAGAGTCCAAACACCTTCGCACTTTCAAACGTTGTATGTTCTGTTTGTAATTGTGCAAGAATGCGTTGGGATGTTTCTGGGATAAATGATTCAAGGGCGATACCACCAATACGAATCAATTCCGTTAGATTATAAAGTACTGTTTGAAGGCGATCTTGTTTCGTTTCATCTTTCGCAAGAACCCAAGGTTGTGTATCATCAATATACTTATTCCCTTTTCTAAATAAGGAAACAATCTCAGAAATTGCATCCGCTACATGAAGCGTATCCATCTTCGCTTCAACATTTGGAATAAGATTTTTACATGCATCAATCAATTCATCATCGATTGCTTCATGCACATGATTAACAGTCAATACGCCGTCAAAGTATTTATTGGTCATTGAAATGGTACGGTTAACCAGATTCCCAATAATATTCGCAAGGTCTGTATTAATACGTTCAATCATCAATTCATATGTGAGGTGACCATCACGTTCAAAAGGCATTTCATGAAGCATAATGTATCGAACTGGATCAACACCTAAGACGGATGTTAGATCATCAACATAAAGTGCATTCCCTTTTGATTTACTCATCTTGCTGTCGCCAGTAAGTAACCATGGGTGTCCGAAGATTTGTTTTGGTAACTCAATATCAAGGGCCATTAATAGAATTGGCCAATAAATTGTATGGAAACGTAAAATATCCTTACCAATTAAATGCACGTCAGCTGGCCAGAACTCATCAAAAAGTGGCCCATTATTCCCATCAACATCATATCCTAAACCCGTGATATAGTTAATCAGTGCATCAATCCAAACATACACAACATGTTCAGGATCAAAATCTACAGGAATTCCCCATTTGAAACTTGTTCGTGAAACCGCAAGATCATAGAGATCTTCTTTAAGGAAGTTTTGAAGCATTTCATTTTTTCGTGATTCAGGTTGAATAAATAATGGATTATCCTTGATGTATTGTACAAGGCGATCTTGATAGTTACTCATTTTAAAGAAGTAGCAAGATTCTTGTTGGCGTACAACCTTCGCACCACACTCTGGACATGTTTCATCTTCTACCTGTGAATCTGAATAAAAGGATTCGCATGACTTACAGTACCATCCTTCATAATTTCCTTTATATAAATCCCCTTGATCAAAGAGTTTCTTAAAAACCTTTTGAACTTGTGTTTTATGATAGTCGTCTGTTGTTCGAATAAAATAATCATATTGAACATTCATCAGATCAAATAAACCACGAATCACACTCGAAATATTATCGACATATGCTTTCGGTAACATATTATGTGCTTTCGCATTATCTTCTATTTTTTGACCGTGTTCATCCGTTCCTGTTTGGAAACGAACATTATAACCTTGAGCACGTTTAAATCGTGCAATACTATCTGCTAGCACAATCTCATAAATGTTACCAATATGAGGTTTTGCTGATGTATAAGCAATAGCGGTTGTTATATAGTAATTTTTATTGTTTTTCATTTGATTTCCTCCGCTAGAATTTCCCCTTAATTATAGCCTATTTATGTAAGCTCTACAATAAGACAAAACCTCGTACTTTTCACAATACGAGGTTTTTAAATATAAAACTAATGTTTCTTTTTCAATAATAAAATAACACCCAAACCAAACAGTACCGTTCCCGGAATCAATCGAACTTGATTTCCAACGCCTGTTTGGGGGAGAACCTCATGATTCACAGTATGATGATTCGGTTTTTCATCTGGTAGGATTGGTTCTTTATTCGGTGTATTCTTTGAGGGATTTTCGTTCCGAATGTTAGACACATCTTCTTGATACTTATTAAATATTTCCAGTCCATCTTCACTATAGGAAACTTGGTAACCTTTAGGGGGATCAATTTCATAAACACGATAGTCATATGCATTGCCTTGTTCATCGGTCTCATCTAAATGTTTCCATGTATAGGTGCTTTGACCACTCTCTAAAGTAATTGGGTCACCCATTGGTTCATTGTTTCTTAAGAGTTGAAGATGAATCGTTGGTACCGTTTCAGGCGCATTGATCCAATGCTTTGTCACGGTTACATCACGTTTAGGTGATGTGTAGGTATTACGGAAGGTCCATGCATCAATACGTTCCGATACAAAGGCATCAGGTACGGAAGTTTCTTCAAGGTGATACGTAAACGCATTTCCTTTAAGATCCTTTGCGTCTACAAGCCATTTATAATTTGTATCGTTGTATGAAAGCTTTACCACATCATAGACCTTTTCGTTTTGATACAACGTAAAGGTTGCTTCTGCCTGGGTCTTTTCGCCCCCCACCCATTGCTTATTTAACGTAATTTCCTGAACAGGGGGATGATATGTGTTAATTACTGTTAAGCGATCGACACCATACCGCATTGTGTAATCTTCAGGAAGGTTTCTTTGCTTTACAAAATACTCGATGTTTTTTCCTTCATGTGTTTGCACAGGTACATCCCATGATACATGTGACATGCCAGTTACCAAGGTTTTAGATTCATCAATACGTGTTTCTACACCATCGACAACTTGATAGAGATCAAAAATAACCGTTGGCTTTTCATCCGGTCCATGTTCCCAATATAAGTAAGCGTTAATGGTTCGAACTTCAGGTTGAAAGTGATTTGTTATGATGGCGCCTGTTTCATCAAGTGCTTGGATATATCCTTCAGGTTCGTTGATTTCACGAACACGATAGTTAATTATATTTCCGTCTTTGTCAAATTCATCAAGATCGGTCCACGTATAGGTTGTTTCGCCGTGATGAAGAATGATTGGATTGCCTACAGTTTCACCGTTTTTTAGAAGCTGAACTTCAATTTCAGGTTTAATTTCTGGACCACCATCCCATATTTTTGTCATGGTGAATGTTGTTTTAGGGGAATGATAGTGATTCACGATCGTGAAGGCATCGATGCGCTCAGCGGTATAGTGGTGTTCTTGAAGCAGACCCTCTTGATCGCCTTCTTCAACCCAGTATGTATAAAGATTTCCATTTTTATCTGTTTTTTCTAAATCAGTAAATATGGCTTTTGTTTGTCCATTTGTTAAGCGTTTTGAATCTACACGTTCAGGATTTGTCACACTTTGACGATAAAGAATCATTTCAATCTCTGGTTTCTCGAGAGGACCGCCATCCCATATTTTAGTTGCAATGATGGGATCGGTAATACGCGGTTGGCGGTATTCATTTTTAATAACAAGCGGGTCCTCGGATGGAATGTTTACGTAATCGTGTGCCCCTTGCGTTTCAATTGCTCTGTATGTTATCGGTAATCCATTACGATCATTAATAGGCTGTTCTTTAAATGTAATGCTGGTCGTTCCTGTTTCAATTTTTTGTCGCGCTACTTCATGACCATCCGCAAGCAGTGCTACTTCGATAGTTGGTTTAATATCCGGTCCACCAATCCATTCTTTTGTAACGATGATATCTCGCGTAGGACTTACATAGGTATTGGTAATGGTAGATCCATCAAGGTTCATTTTATAATTCTCCGGAACGTTGATTTCATCGATATGGTATTTAAACGTATTGCCTGAGTCGTCTGTCTCAGGTAGATCATTCCATGTATACGATGTTTCTCCTGATTCTAAATCAATACGATCATAAGGTTGATCATTTTGGTAAAGTTGGAGTGTGATGGTCGGTTTAACGGTAGGACCGCCGTCCCAAATTTTTGATGCCGTATAACTTCGTTTTGGAGTTATGTAAGTATTTGTAATCTTATTTCCCTCTACGGATGATTCAAAATGATCTGGAACATTCGGTTCATAGGGCTCATACACATATTCATTACCTGCCTCATCAAATCGTGGGAGATCTGTAAACTCAATCTTTGTATTCCCTTTCTCAAGGACTTTAGGTATGTTAAGGGGTGTTCCATTTTGTTTTAAATCAATCAGAACATCCGTATGTCGAGTCGTCCCACCAACCCAAATCTTTTCGACCTCATAAGATGTTTTATTCTCAACATCGTTTGTGAAATGAAGGGTATGATCACGACCTTGATACGTTATTTCAAAGGATTGTTGTGGGGTTCTTGGACTAAATCCTTCTAGTGTTTTTTCTTCAACACGATAGGAGCCCAGCGGTAAATCGGTGAGTGTTTTATGCTCGCCCGCTTTTAACCGAATTTCATCAATTTTGTAGTCTTGATTAAAGACTTCAAAAATAAAAATATCATCAGGATATATTGTTTTTGATCCCTGTTTAACGGTCTTATCAATTGTGATAGTTCCTAATTGTTTCTGATAAAGTTTAACCACAACCTCATACGATTCCGGTTGATTCTGAATGTTTAAACGCGATACAGGTTTACGCTCACCATTTACATACTCATAATATTCGTAGACAACATCATAATCCTTAAGATTATGTGCTTCATCTTTCACATTGAGTGCCTCAATCCGAACATCATACGCTCCATAATCTGTAAAGGACCATGACGTCGTGCTCTCATTCATTGCACTAACATGATGAAGTTTCTGTTCATCATGATCCGATTTAAAGACGACATTCGCTTGATAATCTGTTTTTAAATCCCGTGATTTATCCGCTTTATAGACTTCTGTTTTAAGTCGAACGGGTGTTGGCTTAGCCTGTGGAACTGTAATCTCTTTTTTAACGGTTTGATTATTGATGTCTGTATACGTAATGGTTGTTGTTTTGTTTAGTTCAAAGAAGTTGTGCTCATTTATATTTGCCAATGGATTTGTTTTGACTTCATAGTGATAGCCAAAGTGTTGGATATCACTATCGTAATCATACAGTCCTAGACTTCGAACATTAAAACGTTTTTGGTTTGAATCATACATTGGTAAGAGTGCATCATCCAAACGTGACATATCAACATCAAAAGCATCGCTCATTGGGTCATCAATATGAATATCCTTCGCCGCAGAAAAAATATTGTTTGAAATTTCCTTAAAGATATCATCCAGATTATCACGGCTTGATGTAGCATCATAATAATTTCCTTTACTGATACGCTTCAATATTTCGGTTCCCTTATCATCGGTATCAAATCCAATTGAGTATAAATGGATTTGTTCTTGATGAATTTGATTGGATTCGACAATGGATGCGTCTGCTGAAGACATATAGACAAAATAATTCTTATTTTCATGTGATAGTACATCGCCAAGTTGATCCAAATAATACTCATTACCCGTTCCGTAAACCGGAGCGCTATAATCAAAATGATCGGTATTCGGTAATGATTTAAATCGATATCCGGGAATCGCATAGTTCCCCGAACTTGGAATTCCCGTATCAAAAGGACGTTGTTGTCCATTATAGCGTTTTTGAACCATAACATTTCCCTCAAAACCAAGTAATTCTTGATTTACTTTTGCCTTGAGTGGATATCGATAAGTGGGTTGCCCATCTGATAACAAGATTATTGTTTTATTTGGCGCCGTACTCTGATTTAATAATGTTTTCGCTTCATGAAGTGCCCCTTGCGTAAAGGTCCCTCCTTCGGCTTTAAGATTATTAATTTCATCAATTAAATGCGTTGCATCATTTTTGGTATGAAATGAATTTGTTTTTACCCGTGTTCCATAGGATACAAGGGCAATTCGAGCGGTGTCATCTCTTTCAAAAATTCCATTCACAAAACGAATCGCTTCACGTTTAGCCTTTGATATCCGATCAATTCCTTGTGGATTTTTTTGTGGATCCATACTTCCGGATGTATCAAGTACCAAAACAATGTCTGATGGTTCCCGCTTTACGCGTCCATATACATCAATCGATATTTCCCAACGATTAATCGTGTTGGGAATTGGTTTCGCTGTTTTAAATACGCGAACCGAACCTTCTTGCATATCATCTATTTGTACTGAATTTGTTATTGTTTTAACACTTGTAGAAGGATGTCCTTCCGCAGATACAAAAGATGTACTTACTGATAATAATACCATTGTGATTAACACGGTTGTTAATCCGCTTTTAATGATTCTCGTTCTCATTTTTTTCCTCCTTACAAGTATCATTTAAAAGTGATTTTTAATCACAACGTTGATAATATTTGTTTTCACATATTTAGTCAATTATTTTTGTCATAAAATGTCCACTTTTTTTACCATCTTGGTAATAATTTATCCAAAAGGGCGTATTATTCACCATATTAATTCAAGAAAGGACAGATTTTATATGGAAATTTCACACTCTCTGAATAGATATTGCAAATTAGAGATATAAATGCTATATTCATTGAGGTGAAGGAGTAATTATGTCGAATATATTAGGTCAAAGACTGAAGGCACGTCGAAAAGAACTACGTATTTCTCAACAGGAACTTGCTGTTGCTGTAGGGTATACATCACGTTCTACAATTGCCAAAATTGAAGCAGGTGTGATCGATCTTCCCCAGTCAAAAATTTATGATATCGCCGAGGCTTTAGAAACAACTCCAACGTACTTATTAGGTTTAGAAGAAGAACTTGAAGCTTTAACCGCAACAGCAATCGTTGAACATCTTCAATCTGTTACAGTTGATCAACTTGTTGAATGTTTTTCTCAATTAGATTTATATAGTTATGAAAAAGTAAATGAAGCAGTAGGTAAAGTAGCACTGGGTTACAAATAGAAAGCCATCATCTTTCGATGAAGGTAAAAAAAAGGAGCAAAGGCTCCTTTTTTTGTTCTTACTTATGTTTTTGATTTGATTTTGCCAAACAGTCCTTACAAATCCCCTCGAATGTAATGTCGTGATCTAACACGAGGCATCCTAATTCTTCTTCGACGAGTTGATGTAATTCTTTTCGGTAATCTAATTCCACATCTTCAATGCGATTGCATTCTCTGCATCTAAAATGATAATGATCGTGTAGATTTTTATCGTAGATAAATCCAAGTTCTGGATGTCTTACACGGTTTATTAATTTTTCATTATAGAGCACATTTAAATTTCGATAGACCGTCGCAATTCCAATTGATACATCACCTTCTTTAAGTTTTGTATGAATTTGATCTGCCGTCATATGACCTTCAGATGCTTGAATTAAATCTAAAATCTCTTGTCTTTGTTTAGTAAGCTTGATACTCATTATCATCACCATCTTAATTATAGCATAAAATATGCTTTTACAAGAATATTTGCTTTAATCTAACGGTCCCCATTAAAAATACTGTTCTTAACAATCACGTAATCAACCTTACGAATCGCTTCAAGATCGCGACCTCCAGCATAAGAAATGGATGATTGAAGATCTTGTTGCATTTCGCGTAGAGTATCCTCGATTTTTCCTTTATGTTCAATTAAAATGCGCTTTCCTTCAACATTTTTATGTTCACCTTTTTGAAATTGTGATGCACTTCCAAAATATTCTTTGAATGGAACGCCATCAACTTCAATTGTTTCTCCAGGTGATTCTTCATGTCCTGCAAATAATGATCCAACCATACACATCGTAGCACCAAATCGAATTGACTTAGCGATATCACCATGATCTCGGATTCCTCCATCTGCAATCAAAGGTTTGCGAGCGGCCTTAGCACACCATGATAATGCGGATAATTGCCATCCACCTGTTCCAAACCCAGTTTTTAATTTCGTAATACATACCTTACCCGGGCCAATACCCACTTTCGTAGCATCTGCTCCTGCATTCTCAAGTTCACGAACCGCTTCTGGGGTTCCCACATTTCCTGCAATCACAAATGTGTTTGGTAAGAATTCTTTTATGTGCTTAATCATTCGAATAACTTGCTCAGAATGACCATGCGCAATGTCGATTGTAATATAGTCAGGAATGACATTATCTGCTGCCAATCGACGTACAAAATCATACTCGTCATCTTTTACACCAACACTAATGGATGCATATAGACCGCGTTGATTCATATCTTGAATAAAGCCATAACGACGTTCCTCGTTAAAACGATGCATAACATAAAAATAATTATGTTCTGCTAACCAAATAGCGAGCGGTTCATCGATTATTGTTTGCATGTTTGCAGGAACAACAGGCATTTCAAAGGTTCGATTTCCCAATTTAACGCTTGTATCGCATTCAGAGCGACTTTTCACAATACATTTATTTGGAATTAATTGAATATCTTCGTAATCAAATATTTTCATTACGGCCTCCTATTTATTCTCGTGATAGTAAGAATAGAGCTCGTTTTTTGAAACACCATTCTCTTTGGCCACAGAAGAAATTGAACGTGAAACAGAATTTCCTGCATTAATCTGTTCCTTAATGCGAATGATTAAATCATCAAAGTTTACTTCTGATACATCAGTGTTCGCCTCAATAACAATTACAAACTCACCTTTTATCGTCTCAACTGACTCCATAACCTCGGTAACCGTACCACGTATAAACTCCTCGTGCATTTTTGTAATCTCACGCACAAGACAAATCTTTCGATTACCTAACACATCATACACGATTTCGAGTGTCTTTTCTAATTTATGAACTGATAAATAATAGATTGTCGTCATTGGTAAATCCTTGTTTTGGATTAATTGTTTTTTAAGTTGGCTTTCTTTATGCTCCATAAAGCCCATAAATGCGAAAGGTTGAACAATAAGTCCCGATGCAACCAGTGCATTAAGAAAGGCACTACTTCCTGATATTGGGACAACATTATAGCCCGCGGCAATGACATCGCGAACTAATGTTTGGCCTGGATCAGAGATTAATGGATATCCTGCATCACTGACTAAACCAACACTTAAGCCTGATTCCAATAAATCAAGAATCCCTTTAGTTGATTCTTGTTCATTATGCATATGATGGCTGATCATTTTTGTGTTGATATCAAAGTGTGAACAGAGCTTGCGTGCATTGCGTGTATCCTCTGCCGCAATAACATCAACATTTTTCAATGTCTCAATCGCTCTGGGTGTCATCTCATTCAAATTTCCTATTGGTGTTGCAACCAGGAATAGTGTTGGTTTTTCGTTTTTAAAACTTTGTTGTTTTATCATAACATTCTCCTAAAATAGATAAACCTTTAATCGAAATTAAAGGTTCTGATAGTATTTCGTTAATTCATAAGCAAATTGATCAATGATAAGGTTAATATTGACGCCCGGTCGAATCCGATCTTTTAAGCTTAAAACAATTTGAAGCAGATGAATACGATCTTCATTTGTAATGTGATTTGTTCGAACTTGGATTGTTTGTTCGTGTTGACCTTGTAATGAGAACGATAATTCGAATAATTCAAAGAGTAATACCAATCGTTCCCGATCCAATCTTTTTTTCTTAATCCCCTCAACTTGTAAGGTTAAGATCGCCGACAAATAGTCTCGTTGATTTAAAGATTCAAGTACATCAAAGAAAATTGAACTGGCTTCTCTATAGACGTCATCATTAATCTGATGATTTAGTTCTTCACTATTTTGATTCATCCTCGATAATAAATAAGCATCAATTGGATCAATCCCTTGTTTACATGCCACATCAAATAACATTTGATGATTCATCGATTCCAAATGGATTGTGAGACATCTGGATCGTATGGTCTCAAGAACACGATTTTCATTGCGTGTTGTTAAGATTGCAACGATATCACCTTCTGGCTCTTCTAAGAATTTCAAAAGACTGTTCATCGCCTCTACGGTCGCATTATCCACATCTTCAATAATGTAGACTTGGTGCCCTGATGTTTCTATTGATGATTGACTGAAATATTCCTTGAGATCAATGATTTCTGATTTCTTAATACTTTGTTCTTTACCACTAAGTATTCTAAAATCCGCATGGTTTTCATTGTTTATTCGTTGGCATGTAAGACAAGAACCACAGGCACCAATGTCTTGTTCGCAACACATCATACTCATTGCCATGTATTTAGAAAAATCAAGCGTTCCATAATCTCCAACGATTAAATAGGCATGGGAAACACGATTTTTTGATTGTTGACGATGAAAGAGATTTAGCGCTTTAACCTGACTTGAAACATTATTCATGATTCAAATGTTTCTCAATAATCTTAATAACATCGGAAGCAACATCATCAATCGATTGATGCGCATCCACAATCTTAATACGGTTTGGGAAACGACGAATCACTTCTTGATACCCTTCATATACTTTCTCATGAAAGACATCGCCTTCGAGCTCTAAACGATCTTTATATCCACGAACACCAATTCGATTTAGGCCTTCTTGTGGTTTGACATCCAAAAAGATTGTTAAATCGGGCAGAAAACCATCAATAGCGAACATGTTTATATCCCATACATCATCAATACCAATACCTCGAGCATAACCTTGATAAGCGAGTGAGCTATCAATAAATCGATCACATATTACCAATTCACCTCGGTTTAGTGCAGGTTGAATTTTCTCAATTAAATGTTGTCGGCGACTTGCAGCATAGAGCAAAGCTTCGGTACGATCATCCATTTCTTTATGATCCGGATCAAGAATCAGTTCTCTAATTTTCTCAGAAATACGAATTCCTCCAGGTTCTCGAGTACAAAGGACGGGTTGATTTTTTTTCTCAAAATACTCCGAAACGATCTTGGTAATTGTTGTTTTACCACTTCCCTCAGGACCTTCAAATGATACAAATAATGTCATGTTGCCACCTCTTCTTTGAATATTATAGCATGGTATAGCGTGGTCTATTCTAAAAGTTGTGTGTTTTATCATTTTGGATTATTATGTAAGAGAAGAATAAAACTTTAGAGGAAAAAATTATGATCCAACAAATTAAAAAAGGATTTCAAAAAGCATCAAATGACAACGTCTATATGATTGTTTTAGGGATTGTTGTACTCTTAATCGTTATTAATTATTTTCTTAATACGACGGTCCTCACAATTCTCACGCTCTTGATGTTTTGTGTCGCTTTTGGAGTTCTTATCAAACACATTATAAAGAAGGAAGATTAGATGGTAAGAGATGGCTTAAAACTAAATGAAGTATTAAAGTATCAAGGAAAAATTGTAGATGTATATAATGTTGAATTTGAAACACAAACTGGCATGTTTGAAGCTGAGATTTTAAAACATGATGGCGGTGTCTGTATTGCCGCAACCCATGACGATCAAGCATTCTACTGTGTTGATCAATATCGTTATGGTGTTGAACATATTATGCAAGAGTTCCCTGCAGGAAAAATTGATAAAGGTGAGTTGCCACTTGATGCTGCGCTAAGGGAATTGCGGGAAGAAATTGGATTTGTAGCGAAAACACTTGTTCCACTTGGATACATTCATCCATCACCCGCATATCTTGACGAAGTCTTGTATCTTTATTATGCATCGGATTTAGATTATGTCGGCCAAGACCTCGACGACAATGAAGTGCTCAATGTTTATACTCGTGATCTTCATGATATTATTACTGATATCGAAGCAAATAATATTACGGATGCAAAAACTATTTCCCTTGCTTACAAAGTAAATCATTATCTATCACAAAAATAATGAGCCAACCGTCCAATTGGTTCGCTTTTTTTTTATGCTTCTTCACTAATTGCTCACATAAAATGGTAATATATTAAAGACGAGAAAGGCGGTACTTATATGTGTACAGGAATACAAGTAATTTCAAAGCAAAATAATACTTATTGGGGTAGAACTCAAGAATTTGATACATTTTTGCCCGTTTGTGGCGTGCTTGTCCCTCGTGGAACAGCAATTAATCATATGCTTTCACCCATTGTAGCGAAAAATGCTGCAGCTGGCATTAGTCTTCATGATTCGAACCAGGATCTTTTATTTATGGATGGTATGAATGAACATGGACTCGTAGGTGGGAGTTTCTATTATGGAAATGATTACTCAGATTATGCACCCACCAGTGCAATTGAATTGATGGGTAAACAGGCCTTAAGAGGAGAGGAATTTGTAACTTGGGCTCTACTAAATTGTGATTCGATTGTCGATTTACACCGTAAAGCAATTAAAGAGGTCGCAATATCCAACGAGCCTAATATTCATGGTAATGTAATCCCTCAACATTATGTTTTTGTAGACCGTACAGGAGCTAGCATCGTTCTTGAACCTTCCTCCGCCGGTTCCTTTGATATTTATCCCAACGAGATTGGAACCTTCACCAATCAGCCTGAATTTCCTTGGCATGTTCAAAACCTTCAAAACTATGTCTCCATGAACAATCAAATTTATCCTTCACGTAAGTTTGGTAAATTTGAAAGTTTGAGTTCTGGTACGGGGAATGGATTGTTTGGCTTACCCGGAGACTATACACCACAATCGCGATTTGTAAGGGCAACAGTCTTGAATAGCCTCTCAAATCAACCCAATGATGACCAAGCACTTGATAAAGTTTTCCGCGTCCTCAATACCTTTGATATTCCTTACGGATTGATTGTCGATGAAAAAAACCAGGTACAATACACACAGTATACCTCTGCATACGATTTAGAGAATAGAACGGTTAACATCTCAACCTACGAGAATAGACAAATCCAACAATTTTATTTTGATCCCTTATTGGTTAATAATCATGAGATTATTCGCTATGAGATTAAACGTAAGCAGATGATCGAAACAATGAATAAATTATAATAAGCATTAAAAAAAGAGTAACATTAAATGTTACTCTTTATTTTTTGTTATTCTGTTTTAGGTAAGATGAATACTTGTTCTTCTGACTTCGACAAGAGATGTTTGCCTCGAGCATAGTTTTGAACATAAGTAGGATCTTGAAGTTTTGCCTTCTCAAGAGCAAGTTCACCTTGTCTTGTTTCGAGTACTTTTAAATTCGAGCGCTCGCTTTTTAGTTGTTGATTCAATTGGAATGTTGATACTAATTCTTTTGCAGATTTAGATAACATCAGGCATGAAACGGATACTATCAAAATACCAAGAATGATTGATGCAAATTTAATTGTTGGATTCTTAGCTATTCGCGGTTTCGTAACTGTTTGTCCCATCTTTCCACTTCTCTTTCTTTTTTTGTTAGTTTATTTATCTATATTCATTATACTGACATTCTCAAAAATTGCAAGAGTTGTCAGTTTTCTGAATCGCTTCTATCGATCCGTTGATCTGAAATAAGTTCATACATCGGCGGATTACTTCGTAAAATTTTGTCGCTTAAAAATGTAACTTCTATTTTAATATGGCGATGTTCAAATCGAATTTCAATTACATCTTCAAGTGTAACCTCTGATGATGGTTTTGCTTTCTTTCCATTAATAAAGACACGCTCATCATCAGCGAGTTCTTTCGCCACAGTACGGCGTTTAATGATTCGTGATACTTTCAAATATTTATCAAGTCTCATAGTGTTTGCTCCTTTAAATTTTCGAGTATATAAATCAAATCTTCTGCCCACTCTGTATACATTGGCATGGTAATAATGATTGTTTGATTTAGATACTTTATCTTAATTTCACTCGACTTTTCAGAGATTAATTCAAAGAGATGGACACCATCTACTTGACTACTATATTCCTCTGTAAAGACTAATTCTACTTTATTAACACGTTCTTTAAATGACTTAATGCGCTGATCATTTAAGAATAATTCCAGACGTGTTTTTTCCAACAGCATTTTAACTGAATTTGGTAATTTCCCATAGCGGTCATCAATCATCTCATGAAACTGCTTCAATTCATCCAGTGATTGGATTTGGTTAATTTGTTGATACAGATCTAATTTTTCGCCATCATCACTTGCGAAGTCTTCGGGTAAATATCCATCCACTTTAAGATTGAATCGTTCTTGTGCTTCAACATCAATAACCTCTTTACCTTGTCTTTTCGCAATGGCCTCTTTAAGAAGTTGTACGTATAAGTCGATACCTACAGTATCAATAAATCCCGACTGATTACCACCAAGGAGTTCTCCGGCACCACGAATCGTTAAATCACGCATTGCAATCTTATATCCACTACCAAGCTGTGTAAATTCTTTAATTGCTTGAAGTCTTTTTTGTGCTAACTCCGTTAACCCACGTTTATTGGGTACAACAAAGTACGCATACGCTAAACGATCTGACCGTCCAACGCGTCCCTTGATTTGATAGAGCTGTGACAAACCAAAACGATGCGCATTGTCCACAATGATCGTGTTGGCATTTGGAATATCAATTCCAGTTTCGATGATTGTTGTACAAACTAAAACATTAATTTCCTTACTAATAAATCGTATCATCACATCTTCAATTTCATGACGTTCCATTTGGCCATGCACAACAGCTACACGTGCATCTTCCACATGATTCGCAATGACTGAAGCAACAGAGTAAATTTGCTCTACATTATTAAATAGGTAGAAAACCTGGCCTTCCCGACTAAGTTCTTTGGAAATAATATCATTAAGCGTTTGTTGGTTTTTTTCAATGATATAAGTCATTACCGGAAGACGGTTTGATGGCGGAGTATTGAGTTGTGATAAACTACGAAGTCCAATTAGAGACATTTGAAGTGTTCGTGGAATCGGAGTCGCACTGAGTGATAAAACATCCACAGAAACTTTAAATTCCTTAATACGCTCTTTATGTTCCACCCCAAATCGCTGCTCTTCATCAATAATTAGTAATCCTAAATCTTTAAACTTTACATCGCGTGATAATACACGGTGTGTTCCCACTAAAATATCAACTTTGCCATCTTTGACCCGTTCAATAATTTCCTTTTTTTCTTTATCTGATACAAAGCGATTTAAAACTTCAATCGTCACAGGAAAATCACTCAATCGTTCTTTAAGAGTTCGTGCATGTTGTTGTGAGAGGATTGTTGTAGGACAAAGGAAAACGACTTGTTTATGATCTACAAAGGCTTTAAACGCTGCACGAATGGCTACTTCGGTTTTTCCAAATCCAACATCACCACAAAGTAAACGATCCATCGGAACATTTCGTTCCATATCCCGTTTAATTTCTTCAATGGCTGTTTTTTGATCATGAGTTAATTCATATTCAAACGCATCCTCAAACTGTTTCTGGTATTCCGTATCGGGACTAAAAGCAAATCCACTTGCCTCCATTCTTGAAGAATAGAGCGTTACGAGTTTATCTGCCACATCGGCAACATCTTGTTTAATACGTTCTTTGTTCTTTTGCCAGGTACTTGTACCAAGCTTGCTCAGGCGAACTGATGCTGCCTCTCGTGACATAAACTTACGAACCAGGTTAAATTGTTCGAGAGGTACGAACAGTTCATCACCGTCACGATATTGAATGCGCATAAAATCTTTATGAATTCCTTCAATTTCTTTGGTAGTAATTCCCATATACTTACCGATACCATATTGGCGGTGCACAACATAATCCAATGTATCGAGATCTGATAATTGATTTAAAGATTCTGCCTTTAAAAACTTATTATCGTATCGGAACATCTTTTTCTTATACTTATACAATTCACTTGCTGTATAAACGACCGTATCAATATCTTCTAGAATAAATCCAGAGGTGATATGACCGTATTCAATATAGATTCCATTTGTAGTTGGTTTGTCTGTTAACACCTGATACTCAATACCTTGATTTAGTAGCGTCTTAACAAAATCTTCCATAGTATCTTCATCGAGTATGATGATTACTTTTTGTGTTATTGCCTCTTTACGAAGCCACTTCATGGTTTGCTCTATACTTTCCGATACAATATTGGGTGCGTGCCAAGGAATAAAAGCTTCACCCTCGGTTTGATATTCAAAAATTTCACGATACGTATGTTTTGCTTTAATCCGTTCAAATGACTCGAAAATATCTGAGACATAAATCATTTGATTCATCTCATACTGTTCTTCAATAAACGTGTGAGCATCTAAGGTATTTTGTTTAAGTGTTCTTTCAATAGCTTCAATCGGGCTCATGTACGTCGTTGAGTCACTTAAATAATCATAAATCGTCGCATAGTTTGACCAAAATGAGAGCAGAGGGTACAACGATACATCAAACTGATTCATTTGTAATAATTCTCGTTTTTGTTCCATTTCATGAATCAAATCATCATTATCGATTCCCTCGATTTTTTGCGTCAATGAATTACTGATTTCTAAAATATCCTGATCGTTAAGAAGAATATCTGTCGCAAATGCAATCATCGCTTCATCAACTCGCGATAGCGATCGCTGATTCTCAATGTCAAAATATCTTAGACTATCTACTTCTACATCAAAAAATTCAATTCGAAGTGGCTGCTCCATTTGGATAGAAAACACGTCACAAACACCACCACGAATTGCATATGTAAATGGCTTTTCAACATATTTAACACGCGTATACCCCAGTCGTTCGAGCTCACGTGCAAGTTGGAGCGGTTCCCACTCATCACCGGTCTTAATGTTGATTATCGAATTTTTAAGAACTTTCAACGGGGATAATTTTCTTACTGAAGCAATTGCATGCGTAATACAAATATCAAAGTCTCCGTTCACAATTTTAAATAATGCATCAATTCGATTCGCTTTCATAATTTCTGATTGAACAATAGCCTCAACACGTAGTGACTCTTCATGGTTGTAATAAACTACATTTGCATTTTCATCAAGATGTTTTATCTCATTATATAAATTTGATGCTTGCTGTTCGTTTTCCTTAATTATAAACAAAGGTTTTTTACTTACTCTACTGGATCCTAGAACTAATAAAGCTTCTTGAACCACGCTTAAATGGGCAAAAATACTTTTGCCCTGGGTGTACTCTTTAACAAGTTCATGCTTTTCTAAATAATTATATAACCAATTCATTTTTACACTCTTACATTGTATTCATTCATCAATTGATCAGTCCGTTTTCCACTGATAAAATCACTTACGCATCGAGCACCCAATGAAATTGCTGTTTCTTCATCAATTTTTCCAAGTACCCAATCAACTGTTTTTATTTGACTGCTTTTACCAATTCCAACTTTTAGCCTTAAAAATTCATTTGATCCCAAATGATCAATGATGCTCTTAACACCTTTTTGTCCACCTGACGATCCTTTTTCGCGAAGTCTCAGTGATCCGACGGTAATATCCATATCATCACTAATAACAAGAAGATCTTCAAGATCAACATTATAATAACGCATGACTTCTCCGACTGATTCTCCTGAGAGATTCATATATGTTTGTGGTTTAACCAAAACGACTTTTTCAGTACCTACAAACGTTTCAGCAATAAGTGCTTTAAATTTATTCGTTGTGATCGAAACACCTAATTTCGATGCAACTTCATCAATAACCAGAAAACCTGCATTATGTCTTGTATTCTCATACTGTTTTCCGGGATTTCCTAATCCTACGATTACTTTCATACATTCCTCCATTAAGCAAAAAAGAATAAGGGACTCCCCTTACTCTTTGTTTGGATCATAGACAATCTTAAGATGACGGTCTCTTCCTGAACCTTCACTTTGTGTGCGAATTCCTGGAAAATCAGTCAATTCTTTATGAATCACACGACGTTCGTCGTTTGGCATTGGGTCTAAAGATGCGTCAATTTTAGAACGACTAACATTCTTAGCAATCCGTTTTGCCATTGCCTTAAGTTTTTGATAACGATCTGTTTTATAGTTGTTTATATCAATCATAACGTAAAAACGACGTTTAAACTCGGAATTAACTGCATGTTTGAGTAACATATTCATGCCTTCCAATGACTTCCCATTTTTACCAATTAGGATTGCATTGTTTTCTGCATTCAATGATACTTTAACGTTATTATTCTTAACAGTAATTTCTTGTTCAACTTTTAATCCCAAACCGGTAAAGAATTTATTAAAATATTCTTCAACAAACAATTTGACATCATTAAGGGCAAACACTTCAGCAGTAACACTCGCCCCAATGCCTAAGAAACCTGATTTTTCTTCGATGACATAGTAGATAAGATCACTTTTTTCAACATTCTTTTCTTTAGAGACATTGTTTAGAACATCATCTAAAGACTTAGCTGTATATTGCTTCACGTGTATTCCTCCCTTTTTTATTTTGTGCCGTATTTATGATTAATAAATAATGTTTGTACTAATTGTGCAAGAGCTGAAACCATCCAGTATAAACTCATACCCACTTGCCAGTTAAGAGCAAGAACTACAATCATAATAAGTGATGAATACATCATCATATTTGCTTGATTAGCAGGTTGTTTTTCATATGAACGTTTACGAAGTTTTTGTTTTGCAAGATATTGTGGCAAGAACATTGAAAGGAACTGTGATATTGCCATTAGAATGAAAATTACAATGATAATAATATTTCCTTGAGTAAATCCTTGCATCGGCGTTACTTCTAGAGTTTGTCCAAATACCGTACCATTAATGATGGCTTCTGAACGCATAACAGCTTGATACATTGCAATCATAATTGGTAACTGAAGGAATGTTCCACCTAAAGCACCCATTGGATTAATTTCATGTTTTTCAAACAACTTTTGCATTTCAGTAGCTTTTTGAAGTTTGGCTTGTTGATCATTTCGACCTTGATACTTCGCTTCAATTCGAGCTTGTTCAGGACCAATTAATTGCATTTTTTGTTGTTGAACTGTTGCTTTAATTGAACCTTTGATTGTAATAAGCTTAATAATCAATGTTACAACAACAATTGAACCAATGGTTCCAATGTATTGTGAGAAAAAGTTTAATGCTTGTGCAATTGGCCATACAAAGAGCGCTCCAAACCATGTGTCGGTACCCCATGACCATGCATCACCTAAACTAATAATCTTGTCAGCGTATACTTGTTTCGTTTGTGGATCAATAACTTGAGTACATCCCGTTAATGCTAATAGCAAAATACTGAATATAATCAGTTTTTTATATTTTTTCATATCTATCTCCTAATCTAAAATACTCACTTTACATTTTAACCGTTTTTATTAGGTTTTCCAAGTCTTTTCGATTTTCCTCATAACTCTGTTCGTAATATTTTTTTCGAACTAGAACGATGTAATCGTAAGGTGTATCAAACATGTTGATGTCTTGGAGCATACTTCTTATTTGACGTTTTGTTTTATTGCGCACTACTGCATTTCCTAGTTTTTTAGGTGCTGCAATTCCATATCGCGAGTGATTTTTAGTTTTTCTATTTATATATACTGTAAAAGCTTTGGTATTTTTAAATCGACGAGCCCCCATGATTTTTTGGAATTCCGCTGCTTTTTTTACTCTATATTCTTCTCTCATTTTTTTCACTTCCATTATGACAAAAAAGTCACCCATAAGGGTGACTGTTATGCAGATAACACTTTTCTTCCTTTTGATCTACGACGTGAAAGCACGCGGCGACCGCCTACTGTTTTCATACGGGCTCTAAAACCATGGACCTTTTGGTGTTTCCGTTTGCTCGGTTGATAAGTTCTCTTCATGAAAACCACCTCCAGTTCTTTATATATACGAAGAGCAAATGCTTTAAAATTATATAAGAAATACTTTTCAATGTCAATAAAGTGCCTTAAATAACGTTTTGATTATCTGATTCACCATCTAATTGATACTATTTCATTCTAACTTTATAGAATTATCATCGCTATTGTAACACATTCATCTTTCAATCACGATATTTTTTTCAATTTTTTTTATTGATCGGAGCGCCTTTAAATAATTCACAGGTAATAAAAGAGTGAGCATTCCTCTTTAAAATTAGTTGATGCTTGCCCTTTTATTACCAATATCGAATTATTTTCGTTCGAAAATGCTTTTGGTTATCCACTTTTTCATGCATATGCAACGAAATGTTGGTAACTCTATCGGATTCGTGGGATAAATTTAGTGGAAGATTTTAATGATTAAAAAATCAGTGGATAACTATAAACCATCTTTTATACGAGTTCATAACAATGTTTATCAACAGATTGTGGATAGTGTGGATAAATGCATCATACCCTTTTATAAGTAGCTATTTTCATGTTGAGATGTCTGCGTATAAATGACAAAAATCAAGCTCTACATTTTTTGTCAACGCTATGTTGAGAATGTATTTAAGAAGTCCACAATTTATAAACATTCATAATTTTGTGGACAACTGTGGATAACTATCAAAATAAGCATTAGAATAGCCGTATTCCACAGTAGATTATGTGGATAACTTGTTGGGAGTTTTTTTGTCTATGGAATTGTATTCTAAATTTGATATTATAGAACTTGCAAAGGGGTATTTGAATATGACAACTATGAAATTTTATTTAGAAGATGTGTGGGGAAAAGTAAAGCTTGCGATCAAGGAAAGCAATCATTTCGATGAGCCCATTTATAATACTTACATCGAAGATACAAACCTTGCTGCGTTGGATGAGACAAAAGCGATTATTGTGGTCCCAACCTATCTCCAAAAAGTAATTCTTTCTGAAGAAATTCCTTTTTTAAATGATGTTATTAATCAAATTTTAGATAAAACATCTATGGTTTGTGAGGTTCTGCTTGAAAATGAATTCAAGAAAAATATCGCCGTTCAAGTTCCTGTTCAACCTCAAATTCCAGTCGTTGTTCGTAATGATGGCATTGCCCCAAATCAAACTTTTGATAATTTTGTCGTTGGTCCAAGCAATAAAGAAAGCCATTCTGCAGCATTAGGGTGTGCGTATCGCCCTGGACAATTTTATACGCCCCTATTCATTTATGGAAACTCCGGTCTAGGAAAAACACATCTTTTAAATGCAATTGGAAATTACATCAAAAAACTAAATCCAGATGCACGTGTCCTTTATACGTCTAGTTCAGATTTCGTTAGACAAGTTGCTAATTCAATACAGAATCGCACGATTGAAGACTTTAAAGAACAAATGTATAATCTCGATGTCTTACTTATTGATGATATCCAGTTCCTCGCAGGTAAAGAAAAATCTCATGAGATCTTCTTTCATATCTTTAATGAACTTATTTACAATAAGAAACAAATTGTTATTACAAGTGACCGCCTTCCTACCGAGATAAAAGGTCTAGAAGACCGCTTAATCAGTCGATTTTCTTCAGGTCTTTCGGTCGGTGTTGATTCCCCGGAATTTGAGACCTCACTTGCCATTCTTGAATTGAAAATCAAACATAAAAGTGTTGATCCAGGATTATTTGATGAAGATGTTTTAAGCTACATCGCCTCTAATTTTTCTAAAGATGTCCGTATGCTAGAAGGTGCCTTAAATCGACTGCTCTTTTTCTCGATTGAGTTTTCTCAAAATGACCATATTGACATTAACATCGCAATGAACGCCTTTAAAACAAATGGGGAACCTATTAAAACAAATGAATTGGATACAAAGACCATTAAACGGATTGTTGCAGATTACTATGGGTTAACCCAAGCTCAGCTTGTTTCAAAGGCTCGAACCAAAGCAATTGCAAATGCCCGACACATTGCAATCTACTTATGTCGTAAGCATCTTGATTTGCCTTACAATAAAATTGGTGAGGATTTTGGAAAACGTGATCACTCTACAATTATTAGTGCTTGTGACAAGATTGAAAAGAAACTTAAAACGGACCAAATGCTGGCTCGTGCTGTTTATGAACTTGAAGCCAAAATTAAATAGTTATCAACAGTTATCCACACTTTAATAACACCGTTTTTCGTAAGTATTGTCGCTTGTTTAGAGTGTTTTATACAAGTTATACACTTATCCACAGGCCCTAGTAATACTAATTAATTATTTAATACTAATAAACATATCGCCTTGGAGAATAATTTACTTAAAAGTTCTCGCAGTGATCCATTTATTTTTATAAAAAAGAATATAATAAAAAGTACATAATATGATATAATTAATACAATAGTGTTTATCATTTGGAGGGTTATATGAAGTTCAATATAAAGAAACAATCATTTTATAAAGCATTGTCCTCTGTAGGACGTGCAGCATCTACACATTCACCATTACCAATTCTTTCAGGAATTAAATTTGAATTAAGAGATGATGCTCTAACATTAATTGCAAGTGATTCTAATATTTCAATTAAAGAAGTTCTTTATGCGAATGACGAAAATAAATTGAACGTATATGAAGAAGGGGAAGTTGTTTTAGAATCTCGTTATATTCTTGAAGCAGTTCGAAAACTTGATAGCGATTTTATCGACTTTGAAATCATTGATGGTGCTTTAACACGTATTAGTGGAAATAAAGCAGAATACAACATCAATGGTAGTAAAGCAGAACTTTATCCAACAATTGATTTTACAAAACCAACAAAAGAATTTAAGATGCCAGGCTTTAAACTTTCTGAAGTAATTCAACAAACTGCTTTTGTTTGTTCGACAAGTGAAGATCGTCCAATATTTACTGGAGTAAATTTTAAAGCAGATGGGAATGTTATGAATTGTGTTGCTACGGATAGTTATCGATTAGCCAAAAAATCAATTGAACTTCCTACACCAATGGATTTTAATATATGTATTCCAGCAGTTAACCTTTATGAAGTAGCAAAAACGATTAGTGATAATAAAGATGTTCATATTGCTGTTTCTGATAAACTTGTTCAATTCTATGTCGATTCAACGTTAATTCAATCTCGTTTAATTGATGGATTATTCCCCGATGTTAATCGATTAATTCCTTCGGAATATGGTTTTGAACTCACAGTTAATAGTCACGATATGATCAGTGCAATCGATCGATCCTCTTTCTTAAAGAGTGATGGATATTGGACTGTTAAATTGGAGGCATCCAATGATGGTGTCCTAATTAGTTCTAAGTCACAAGAAATTGGTA
The DNA here is from genome assembly GCF_016617655.1 of Erysipelothrix sp. strain 2 (EsS2-7-Brazil). Classification (NCBI taxonomy): domain Bacteria; kingdom Bacillati; phylum Bacillota; class Erysipelotrichia; order Erysipelotrichales; family Erysipelotrichaceae; genus Erysipelothrix; species Erysipelothrix sp. strain 2 (EsS2-7-Brazil). The sequence goes on along the minus strand of NZ_SCFT01000009.1, from coordinate 45,786 downwards.
GTTCAGAGGAAATTTTAAGACCGATTGATTATATTGGTGGTAACTTAAAAATCTCATTCAGTGGACGTTATATGATTGAAGCCCTTAAATCATTTAAAACAGATATCGTTAAGATTTTATTTGTGGGAGAAATGCAAGCGTTTATTCTTAAAAACCCAGAAGACGATTCAATTGTCCAACTTGTTTTACCTGTAAGAACATTTGATTAACGATTATGTTAAAGAATCAAAGACATTTACAACTTATCCACTATATTGATTTGCATCAATTTGCTAAAGTTGAAGAGCTTGCACAACTTGTGGATGTTTCCGAAATAACCGTTCGTCGAGATATTAATGAGTTGGATGAAAAAGGGTTAGTTCATAAAGTACATGGTGGTGCGACATCCATCACAATTCGTGATTATTCAAATGATGTTGAATTACATACTCGAAATGATGTGAATTCAGAAATCAAAGACCAACTCGCTAAAACAGCTGCAGCGTTGGTTAAGCCGAATAGCGTCGTGTATCTTGATGCAGGAACATCTGTTTCGCGGATGATACCGTATCTTAAAGATAAGCATGTTACTGTGTATACACATGGATTGCATCATGTTGATGCGTTAGTTCAATTTGGTATTGAGTGCTATGTTATCGGTGGATTTGTGAAGCCGACAACTCGTGCAGCAGTGGGTGGATTAAGTACTCAATATCTAAAGCAAATGAATTTTGATCAATCCTTTATCGGATTTAATGCTTTGGATGCAGATTTTGGTTTTTCCACACCGGATGAAATGGAAGCAGTAACAAAATCTACGATTGTTGCGCAATCATCGCAGGTATTCTTTATTGGGGATAGCTCTAAGTTTAATAAGCGCTCCAGTGTGAGTTTTGCGTTATCAGATGATGGATTGCTCATTACGGATAAAGATCCAGGCGAAGCATATAAAAATTATGATATTAAAATACAAGGTGAACACTAAGTTCACCTTTTTTTATAATTTGAATATAAATGATATTATATGATAAATAATGTTTGAAACCACTTACATATTGTGTTATTCTATATTTAGGAGGAAATTAATATGATTTATATCGTTACACTTAACCCTTCGATTGATTACCTAATGACACCTAAAACGTTATCACTTGGCGTTACCAATCGTTCTCAAGAAGAACAGATACGTATTGGTGGAAAAGGGATTAATGTTGGTATTGTTTTAAACAATCTGGGACAATCTTCTACATGTATTGGTTTTCTTGGAGGTTTTACAGGGAATCATGTTCGTGAAGAATTGAAAAAATATCCTCTGCTTGTTGATGGGTTTATGGACGCAAACAATCCAACCCGCATAAATATTAAACTCGATTATAAAGGTGAGACTGAAATTAATGGTAGTGGTCATCCGATTGATGACGCTTTAATTGAAGAACTTTCCACATTTATCACGACACTTACTCCGAATGATTTTGTAGTCTTAACTGGAAGTGTTGCATCGGGCATGTCTTACGACTGGTATGTCTCAGTTTGTGAGGCATTGAATAAACAAAATATTCCCTTTGCAGTAGATGTCAGTTCCGATAAACTCATCGATATGATCGCTTATCATCCGCTTCTTATCAAACCGAATCAGGATGAAATTCGTGCAATTCTTGGCATCGAAGAAAACGATTTATCATTAGAACGTTTAATAAGTGAGTCAAAAATACTTATTGAAAGGGGGGCTCGTAATATCATTGTCTCACTTGGATCACAGGGATCTCTATTGATAACTGAAGATGCATGTTATCGAGCTTACGCGCCGGAAGGTGTCTTAGTGGATTCTGTAGGTGCTGGAGATTCTATGGTTGCTGCATTTATTTATGGTTATGTAAATAAATATTCATTACTTGAATCGTATCAGTTAGCGTGTGCTGCGGGAAGTGCAACTGCATTTTCGGACCATCTTGCATCAGCGACATCAATATCTGAATTAAATGAAAAAATAATTATCGAAAGGATCGATTAATAATATGAAAAATATAACTCAAGTTTTAAAACCAAATCTTGTTATTTTCGAATTAAATGCATCATCTAAGGAAGAAGTCCTATCTGAAATGACTCGAAAACTAAGCAAAGAGGGAATTGTTTCAAATGAACTGTCGTTTATCGAAACACTTAAAGAACGCGAGGCCATTAGTACAACGGGTGTTGGAGATGGTATTGCAATCCCTCATGGTCGAAGTTCAGTCGTATCAGAATCTGTTGTCGTCTTTGGTCGAAGTGATAAGGGCATCGATTTTGATTCTATGGATGGTGAGCCAGCCCATTTGTTCTTTATGATTGCAACTCCAGAAAATTCTGGGGATGATCATTTAGCGATTTTATCTACATTATCAGGTTTACTCATGAAATCAGAAGTTCAAGAAGCATTAAAAACTGCTTCAACGTATGATGAACTTGTGGCGGCTTTTGATGTTGATCAAGAAGAAAAAGAGAATAATGATAATAGTGAATCTTTTGTAGTTGCGGTAACAGCATGTGCAACAGGGATTGCACATACGTATATGGCAGCAGAAAAGCTTCAAGAAACAGCTAAAAACAAAGGAATCGCAATTAAAGTCGAAACAAACGGTTCTTCGGGTGTAGGAAATCGTTTGACACAAAGTGATATTAATAATGCTGATGCAGTTATTGTTGCCGCAGATATTAATGTAGAGATGAATCGCTTTAACGGAAAAAAATTAATCAAAGTTCCGGTTGCTTCCGCAATCAGTCATCCCGATTCTCTTATTGATAAAGCATTAACAGAATCGGAAATCTATACGTCATCATCTTCTGTAACATCGAGTGAGGAAAATGAAGGCAGTAATCTGTATAAACATCTCTTAAATGGTGTATCACACATGCTCCCATTTGTTGTAGGGGGCGGTATTCTAATTGCGATTGCATTTATGCTTGACCAATTGATGGGAGTTCCAACAACAGAATTAGGACAGCTTGGTTCATATAACGCATTTCCAGCGATTTTAAAAGATATTGGTGGGCAAGCATTTGGATTTATGTTGCCTGTACTCGCTGGTTATATTGCTTACAGTATCGCTGATCGTCCAGGACTTGTTGTAGGGTTTGTTGCTGGAGGTATTGCTTCGGCAGGTGGAGCAGGATTTTTAGGGGCATTAATTGGTGGTTTCTTAGCGGGTTATGCAATGAACATGATTAAAAAACTTCTTGCAACGCTTCCACAAAGTCTTGATGGTATTAAGACAATCCTCTTGTATCCCGTTTTAGGTGTACTTGTGACCGGTTTATTAATGGTTTTAATTAATATACCGATGAAGTCCGTAAATGAGGCGATGAATGGCTTCTTAAATGGTTTATCAGGTACCAATGCAATATTGTTAGGTGCATTATTAGGTGGTATGATGGCTGTAGACCTTGGTGGGCCAATTAATAAAGCTGCTTATGTGTTTGGAACGGGTACGTTAGCTGCAACTGCCGCAGGGCAAGGTAGCGCTGTTATGGCTGCTGTTATGGCAGCAGGGATGGTTCCACCACTTGCTGTTTTTGTTGCTACACTGTTCTTTAAACACAAATTTAAAGATGAAGAACGTCAAGCTGGTATGACAAACTTAATTTTAGGTGCTTCGTTCATTACTGAGGGAGCGATTCCATTTGCATCCAGTGATCCTCTTCGTGTTATTCCAAGTTTCGTTGTGGGTTCTGCCTTGACAGGAGCCTTGTCATTAGCATTTAATATTACCGTTAACGCACCACATGGAGGTCTCTTTGTGATTCTTCTTGTGAGTCAACCACTCTTATATATTCTATTTATCATTATTGGTTCGATTGTTAGTGGGCTTTTAATGGGTATTTTAAAGCGTAATTAGTTCTTTTTTAACACAATTATCATGAAACCACATTTGGTTTAAAGAATGTGGTTTTTTGTGCGTTATATGAGCCGTAAAAAGATGATTTTAATTCGTTTTTATAGTATAATAATAAGGTAATAAAAAGGATGGGTGCTATGAAAAAAGAGACTCAATATATCACTGTAGGGCAATTTCTAAAAGTGGCGGATTATGTTAATTCAGGTGGAGAAGCGAAACACCTCATTCATACGTTTTCGATTCAAGTAAACGGTGAAGAAGAGAACCGACGCGGTAGAAAGTTGTATCCTGGAGATGTTGTTGTAATTAACGGTAATAAACACGAAATCACAACAGAACATGAAGGTTAAAAATCTTGAATTAAGGCAATTTCGAAATATTTCGAATCTCAATCTATCATTTAACAAAAACATAAATGTTTTTGTAGGGGATAATGGTCAGGGGAAGACGAATATTATCGAGTCGCTTGTCTATCTTTCTTCAGGGCGATCCTTTCGTGTTAATTCGGATGAATATCTCATTCAATACGGTAAGGAATTTTTAAGTGTTATTGCCGATATTGAGGATCAGAATAATACTCAAAACCTTAAGGTAGTACTCAGTACTGCTGGAAAGTATCTTCAAGTAAACCAACAACCATTAAAAAAAATGACCGAGTTTATCGGTCGTTGTAATGTTGTGCTGTTTAATCCTGAGGATATTAACTTTTATTCTAATAGTCCGAGAAAAAGACGAAGAGAAATTGACTTTGAATTGGGGAAAATGTCAAAGCGGTATCTCAATCAATTAAGTTTGTCGAATAAGTTACTATCAGAACGCAATGCGTACTTGAAAAATAAAAGTGTTGATCGAGATTATCTAGAAATTTTAACGGAAAAATTAGTGGATGCGTCTATTTTGATTATTGAAATGAGAGCAAAATTTGTTCAAGCGCTCAATCCAATCATTAATCACTATTATCATCTACTCAGTGATTCTGATGATCATATCGTTCTACATTATAAAGCACCGATTACACTCGAAGGGGATTTGAAGGTGCAATTATTATCAAAGATGCAAGATTCATTCCAACGTGACTGTGATTTTAAAGTCACACAGAATGGAATTCACCGCGATGATTTTATTTTTATGATAAATGATATTCCTGTTGTGAATGTATCATCTCAGGGACAAAAGCGAATGCTTATAATTGCTTTTAAACTTGCGATTGTGGAATTGATTTTTCAAAGTCGTAAAACTTATCCAATTTTGTGTTTAGATGATTTGTTTTCTGAATTGGATAATGTCAGACGTGAGCGTGTTCTAAACGTGTTACACGAAGAAATGCAAGTATTTATTACTACTACAGATTTAGATTATATTAAATCCAAACGCGATAAGACGGTCTTTAAAGTTGTTAGTGGTAATGTAGAGGAGGTTATTTAATGTCGAATACAAAAGTAGATCATTCATATACGTCTTCCGATATTCAAGTTCTTGAAGGATTGGAAGCGGTACGTAAACGACCTGGGATGTATATTGGTACAACTTCATCCCGTGGTTTACATCATTTGGTTTGGGAAATTGTAGATAATGGGATTGATGAAGCTTTAGCAGGATTTGCGACAGAAATTGTTGTGAATGTCGATAAAGATAATGTAATTTCTGTATCAGATAATGGTCGTGGGATTCCAATTGGAATTCATGCGAAAACAGGCGTTTCAACAGCTGAGACGATCTTTACAGTACTCCATGCCGGAGGAAAATTCGGTGGTGGTGCATATAAAGTATCGGGAGGTCTTCACGGTGTTGGGGCTTCTGTTGTTAATGCGTTGTCAGAATGGTTGGAAGTTAAAATTTATTTGGATGGTACAGAATACTATCTTCGTTTTGAAGAAGGTGGAAAAGTAGCAATACCACTTAAAGAAGTTGGTAAAACAGATAAAAAAGGAACAACGGTTCGATTTAAGGCTGATCCTACTATTTTTACGGAAACAACTGAATTCTCACATGATATTTTACGTGATCGTTTACGTCAAATTGCATTTTTAAATAAGGGAATTAAACTTGTTTTCCAAGATGAACGTGAACCTGAAGAAACAAGACATCTGGAATTTATTTACGAAGATGGGCTCCGTGAATATGTTCAGTATATGAATGCGAATAAATCTCCAATACATGAAGAGATTGTTTATTGTGAAGGAGAAGAAGAAGGAATACTCGTTGAAGTATCAATGCAATATAATGATGGTTTTACGCCAAACATTTATTCATTCTGTAATAATATTAATACACATGAAGGTGGAACCCATGAAGATGGGTTTAAACTCGCATTAACACGTGTAATTAATAATTATGCAAAAGATCACAATCTACTTAAAAAGGATGATGATGGATTTTTAGGGGACGATGTTCGTGAAGGACTCACCGCAATTATTTCTGTAAAACATCCTGATCCTCAATATGAAGGACAAACTAAAACTAAACTCGGTAATAGTGAAGTGCGTAAGATTGTTTCTAGTGTCTTTGGTGAGCAATTAGAACGTTTCTTGATGGAACATCCGGATGACGCTAAAATCATCGTAGATAAGGCTGCAATCGCATCGAAAGCGCGTGTTGCTGCTCGTAAGGCGCGTGAGTTAACACGTCGAAAAGGGGCTCTTGAAGTTTCTTCTTTACCTGGAAAACTTGCGGACTGTTCAAATCGTAATCCATCTGAGTGCGAAATTTATATCGTCGAGGGGGATTCTGCGGGTGGTAGTGCTAAACAAGGCCGCGACAGCAAATTCCAAGCGATTCTACCGCTTCGAGGTAAAGTTATTAACGTAGAAAAAGCACGCCTACATAAAATATTTGATAACAATGAAATTCGTATGATGATTACAGCATTTGGTACGGGTGTATCAGATGAAATGGACATCGAAAAATTACGTTACCATAAAATTATTATTATGACTGATGCGGACGTCGATGGTGCACATATTAGAACGTTATTATTAACATTCTTCTACCGATTCTTAAGACCGCTCATTGAAAATGGATTCGTCTATATCGCGCAACCACCACTTTATAAGATTTCTCGTGGAAATAAGATTGCTTATGCCTATGAGGAAGAGGAGTTGGATGAACTAAAGGTCGAATTTGGAGACCGATTTAACGTACAACGATACAAAGGTCTTGGGGAAATGAATCCGGAGCAGTTATGGGATACAACCATGGATCCAGAAACACGTACATTAATACAAGTTACAATTGATGATGCAATGGAAGCCGATGTTATTTTTGAAACCTTAATGGGTGATGAAGTGGCACCGCGTCGTGAATTTATTCAGACGAACGCTGAATATGCTGATTTGGATATTTAGGAGGACACAATGGAAGATAATACACAAAGTTATGACAAAATAAAACAACGTAATATTTCTGAAGAAATGAAAAAATCATTCGTCTCCTATGCCATGTCGGTTATTGTTTCACGTGCGTTGCCAGATGTCCGTGATGGTCTAAAACCCGTTCATCGTCGAATCTTATACGCAATGAATGATCTTGGTATGACGAGTGATAAACCTTATAAAAAGTCAGCACGTATTGTTGGTGAAGTAATTGGTAAGTATCACCCGCATGGGGATACGGCTGTGTATGATTCAATGGTACGTATGGCTCAAGAGTTTTCATACCGCTATATGTTGATTGATGGTCACGGAAACTTTGGATCAATCGATGGCGACGGTGCAGCTGCGATGCGTTATACCGAAGCGCGTATGTCTAAAATTTCGATGGAATTAATTCGTGATATCAATAAAAACACCGTTGATTTCATTGATAACTACGACGGTGAAGAACGCGAACCTGCAGTGCTTCCGTCACGTTTCCCAAACGTTCTCGTTAATGGTGGAACCGGAATTGCGGTTGGTATGGCAACAAACATCCCTCCTCATAATCTTGGCGAAGTTATTGACGCAACGATTGCACTTATTGATAATCCAGATATTACAATTAAAGAATTAATGGATGAATACATTTTCGGACCCGACTTCCCAACAGGTGCGCTCCTATTAGGTCGTAGTGGTATTAAGTCAGCATTTGAAACAGGACGCGGTTCTGTAGTAATGCGGGCTAAAGTGGATATCGAAGAAATGAAAAACGGGAAGCCACGTATTGTTATTTCTGAAATTCCATATCAAGTAAATAAAGCCACATTAGTTGAAAAAATTGCTACTCTTGTTCGTGATAAAGAAATTGACGGAATTACCGATTTAAGAGATGAATCAAACCGTGAAGGAATTCGTATTGTTGTTGAATTACGAAGAGAAGTTCAAGCAGAGGTTGTCTTAAATCAACTTTATCGTCTTACTGCCCTCCAATCATCTTTTGGGGTAAATATGCTTGCGTTGGTGAATGGCCGTCCCGAGCTCTTAAATCTATTACAGGTATTAAGTCATTATCGCGACCATCAAATTGAAATCGTTACACGTAGAACACAATTTGAATTGAAGAAAGCCGAAGATCGGGCACATATTCTTCAAGGGTTGATGATTGCACTTGATCATATCGATGAAGTAATCTCAATTATTCGATCATCTAAAGACGATCCGGAGGCGATTACCCGACTTAATGAAGCATTTGACTTAACAGAGATCCAGTCTAAAGCGGTATTAGATATGCAATTACGTCGTTTAACTGGGTTACAACGTGATAAAGTCGAGAGCGAATTTAATGAATTAACAATTCTAATTATTGATTTAAAAGATATTTTAGCGAACCATGATCGCTTACTTACCATTATTAAAGACGAATTGACCGAAATTAAAACAAAATTCGGTGATGATCGCCGTTCAGAAATCGTAGAAGCGGATATTGACATGTTGGATGAAGATTTAATTCCGGTGGAAGATATTGTTGTTACGATGACTATGAATGGTTATATCAAGCGAACAACAGTTGATTCATTCAACACACAAAACCGTGGTGGGAAAGGTGTACGTGGTATTAGTACTTATGATGAAGATACAGTGGATCAATTCATTGCAATGTCGACGCATGACTATCTACTACTCTTTACAAACCTTGGTAAAGTGTACCGTATTCGTGGATTTAATGTACCGTCTTCAAGCCGAACATCAAAGGGGATACCTGTTGTAAACTTATTGAATCTTGCAGAAGGCGAAACCGTTAAAACGCTCGTGAAAGTTGCCAAAGATGATGAATCGAGATATGCATTCTTCGTTACAAAGCAAGGTATAGTGAAACGAGTTGAAGTTCAAGAATTTGAATCGATCCGTCAAAACGGTAAAATTGCAATTACGTTACGAGAAGATGATGAACTCGTAGGTGTTCGTATGACTAACGGGGACAACGAAATCATTATCGGAGGAAGCAACGGTAAAGCTGTTCGATTCGATGAGAATGAGGTTCGTTCAATGGGACGTACAGCGTCAGGTGTTATTGGATTCAATGTTGATGAAGGTGAAGTTGTAGGGATTGCGACGGATCGTGAAGGTCAATATATTTTAGCGGTAACTGAAAAGGGATACGGTAAGCGTACAGACATTTCGGAATACCGCCGTACGAAACGTGGTGCTAAAGGTGTTAAAACAGTAAATATTACTGAGAAAAACGGCGAACTTGTTTCATTACGTGCAGTTAACGGTGATGAAGAAGCATTAATTATATCAAACGAGGGTACTGTTATTCGAACAGAGATTAGCAATATCGGAATCTATGGCCGTTCAACAATTGGTGTAAGATTGATTAATGTTGGTGAATCGGATTCTGTTTCTCAAGTAGCAATACTACAACCGACAGTTGATGAGGAACCCGAAGACGATCAAACGAACGAACCGGAAGCACAAATTGAAAACAAAGAAATAGAAATAACCGAATAAGCAAAGCAAGGATAAAATCCTTGCTTTTTTTCTTTCGATTCTATTTGACTTAAAATATGATAATCGCTATAATTTACTTAAACTCGTTGAAAGGGAATAATATAACTGTTTTATTTAAGAGAGATGATGTTTGGTGAAAATCATTATAAAACGCTATAGTTCCACCCTGGAGAGATTAATTTCGGAAGACAACCGTTATCTGTTAAAGGTATGTTCCACGTGGAACATATGAAAAAGGGTGGCACCACGTACATACGTCCCTTAAGAGGTGTTTTTTTTATTTTCAAAAGGAGAAAAATATGTTAGATATTAATCTATTTAGAACGAATCCTGAGCTTATTAAGGACAACCTTAAGAAGAAATTCCAAGATCATAAGGAAGATATGGTAGATGAAATCATTGCTTTGGATATCGAATACCGCGGTATTAAAACACGTGCGGATGAATTAAGAGGGCAACGTAATGCTTTAAGTAAGCAAATCGGCCAACTTATGGGACAAAAGAAGATTGAAGAAGCAAATGCTGTAAAGGAACAGGTACAGGCCTTCGCCCTTGAACTAAAAGAAATCGAAGAGAGAGAAGAACCTCTATTTGAAAAAATTAAAGGTTTGATGATGGAAATCCCTAATATTATTGCGGATGACGTTCCTATCGGAAAAGATGATAGCGAAAATGTAGAACGTTATACTGTAGGTGAAATTATCGATAAAGGCTTCGATGTTCCTTACCATACGGATATTATGGAGTCATTTGGTGGAATTGATCTTGATGCCGCACGTAAGGTTGCCGGAGCAGGATTCTACTATTTACAAAAAGACATTGCGAGACTTCATTCAGCGGTGACAACTTATGCCCGTGATTTCATGATTGATCGTGGATATGACTATGTAATCCCTCCATTTATGATTCATCGTGACGTTGTTAGTGGTGTTATGAGTTTTGAAGAGATGGAAAACATGATGTATAAAATTGAAGGTGAAGACCTTTATCTTATCGGTACGAGTGAACACTCAATGATAGGTAAGTATATCGATACAATTATTGATGGAGAAACGCTACCACACAAACTTACCAGCTACTCACCATGTTTCCGAAAAGAAGTGGGCGCGCACGGTATTGAAGAACGCGGTGTATACCGTATACACCAATTTGAGAAACAAGAAATGGTAGTCGTTTGTCATCCAAATGATAGTGCAGCACTCTTTGAAGAACTTTATCATAATTCAGTAGATTTCTTTAGAACCCTTGATATTCCTGTACGTGTACTCGAATGTTGTTCCGGAGACCTTGCCGATTTAAAAAACAAGAGTGTTGATGTAGAAGCATGGAGTCCTAGACAGAAAAAATATTTTGAAGTTGGAAGTTGCTCAAATTTAACAGATGCACAAGCGCGTCGATTAAAAATACGTATTGACACACCAGAAGGACGTGTTTACGCACATACCTTAAACAATACGGTAGTAGCACCACCACGAATGCTTATCGCCTTTTTAGAAAACAATCTTCAAGCAGACGGAAGCGTACTTATACCAGAAGCATTACAACCCTATATGGGATTTAAGAAAAAAATAGAGCCGAATCAATAGGCTCTATTTTTTTATTTAGTGATTAATTTTTGAATTTGATTCATTACCGCATTATTGTTATTTGAATCAATTACCTCAGTAACGATTCGCTTCACATCTTCGTGTGCGTTAGAAACGGCATACGAGCGTCCAGCGAGCTTTAACATCTGGATGTCGTTGTGATAGTCACCAAACGTAACAATGTCCGCAGCATCGATATTAAGCGTTTGTAGAAGGTGCTGGATTCCTTGTCCTTTATTAACATCAGAGTGCATAACATCGATCCACACCGCGCCAGCTGTAACGGCATTAAAGGTTCCGTTTAGAGCTGATTGTACGATCTCTTGGAAATTAGAAACGGTGTGATGAAGACTGCATGCAGTTATTTTAACAAAATTAAGATCAACGTCTGTTAAGTCATCAACTATAACAAAACCAGGATAATACTCTTCAAGATATTGTTCGTGGACTGGATCACCAAGTTCGACATAGGCGCAATCAATACCGGAAGCGATAATCGATGTTTCTTTGCATTGTCTAAAAACCTCGGTAACGGTCTTAATATCGCGTTTTGAAAAGATAGATTGATAAAGTATCTTACCCTGATGTTCAACGATCGCACCATTATCAGAAACAAACGAAAGATCATCGATATAATCATGGGCCTTTTTCTTAATGCTAAAGAGGGTGCGACCACTTGCAAGTACCATATGGATGTTGTTGTTCTTGAGCTCCGCAAGCACCTCTTCAAAATTACAAGGAAGATTTGAATCATCATCTAAAAGCGTGTGATCCATATCAGTTGCTATTAATTTAATCATAAGAAACCTCCATTGAAATTATACCATAATGTTTCACGTGGAACATTTAAATTAGTCGTTTAAGAGGTTGCATTTTAAGACAGTTTTGGTATAATAACTATGCTACAACAACATAATCTAGTTAACCAGGTCAGGGCAGGAATGCAGCAGCCTTACATTAGCTCTTATGTGTGTTGTGGCTCTTTTTGTATATAAGGGGGCGTTACTATCGAACATAACAAATATATGGATGCGGCATATCAAGAAGCACTTCAAGCTTATGATAAAGAAGAAGTTCCTGTTGGTGCTGTCGTTGTCTACAACAATCAAATCATTGGACGAGGTCATAATGTTCGAGAAACGCAACACCAACCTTCTGGGCATGCGGAAATTATTGCGATGGATCAGGCAGGAGAAACACTTGGTTCTTGGAATTTAGAAGGTTGCACTTTATATGTAACACTGGAACCCTGTGCAATGTGTACAGGAGCCATTATGCAATCAAGGGTAAGTACCGTTGTTTACGGATCAAAAGAACCTAAAAGTGGTTGTTTAGGGTCGGTAATCGATTTTACGAAGATAGAGGGCTATAACCACTATCCAGAAGTGATTGCGGGAATACAAGGAGATAAAACCAAACAACTGATGTTGGATTTCTTTAAACAGCAACGAAATAAACAAGTGAAAATTAAAAAGGTAGATGAATCTATGTTTGAAAGCTATCTTGATGTCCGTAAAAAAGTATTTGTAGATGAGCAAAATATTGACCCTTCAGAAGAATATGATGAACTTGACATCCTTGACCATCAACAAGTTAGTCATGTAGTTGCAATGCAACAGAATCACGTTATCGGTACAATGCGATTATATTGCTCTGATGGAACAATGAAAATTGGAAGACTCGCAGTTCTAAAACCATATCGTAATAAAAAAATTGCTTCCAAACTAGTTCGCTATGCAATTATCCAAGCAGAAAACAATGGGATTGATAAAATTGAATTGAACGCACAACTGAGTGCAATGAACGTATATAAGAGACAAGGATTTGAAATAACTGGGGAAATATATGAAGAAGTAGGTATTTCCCATATTAAAATGATTAAACATATAAAAACACCGATTCAATAAGGGGAACTAGTTCAGTTCCAGGAAACGGTGTTTTTATATGTTTAACGAGTTGGTTCAGAGCTTTCAAGCTCTGCTTTGATTATTGTACGGTTAACGCTGTAATCGTTCGCTTCGGTACAAGTCACAAGTGTAAGTGTTGCACCACGTGATTCATCGTCATTCAGTACAGAAGTATCCGTATAAGGTACTTCAAAGTTGTCATAGACTTTATAGATATAAGTTGTATTATCTTCTTTTCGATGCAATTTAATTGTATCGCCTTTTTCGATTTTTTCGAAATCACGGAAGACACAGCTTGCACAACGTCCATTATGTCCTGCTATCGAAAAGTTTCCTTCTCCAGGCGGGTCAATTGAACGATTCCAAGCTACAACATAACGGTTGAGATAACCCCAGTCGTCTGATTTCACAATCAAATGGTTGATATCAAGTTTTTCAATCTCGATCGAGCCCCATTTATCCGTCTCTTGTTTTGAAGGACCGTCAGAATCATCTTGAGGTAGGGGAGCATTTAGAAAGTCTTGTAATTCTCGTTTGAGCGCTTCGCGTTCAAGGTAAGAAGAACCGACATCGTAAATGATTATTCCTAATCCAGCGAGGATCATCATGATTCCTAAAAAACCAAATAAATTAAATTTTTTCTTTTTCTTAGTATTGTTTTCCATAGTCATCCACCTTAAATACATTATATAGATTGTAAAACAGAATATCAATATAAGGTCCTCCATGATATAATGAGATAAAGGTGATAATATGTCGTATCAATCGTTATATCGTAAATATAGACCTTCACATCTTGACGAAGTTGTGGGGCAAGAACATGTCGTTCATGTTTTAAAAAATTCAATTACTAAAGATAAGATATCACATGCATATCTTTTTTGTGGTCCACGTGGAACAGGAAAAACATCGATAGCGAAATTATTTGCACGGGCAGTCAATTGTGAGAATCCTGATCAAGTAATTTGTGGAACTTGTGACAATTGTAAGGCTGTAGCGGATGGAACGCATCCAGATCTCATTGAAATTGATGCCGCAAGTAACAATGGTGTTGATGAGATTCGTGGTCTTATTGAAAAAGTGAAATATACACCGATTCTCGGAAAATATAAAGTCTACATCATCGATGAGGTTCATATGCTTTCACAAGGTGCTTTTAATGCACTTCTTAAGACATTAGAAGAGCCACCAAGTCATGTTGTATTTATATTAGCGACAACAGAAATACATAAAGTGTTGCCTACAATAATTTCGCGCTGTCAACGCTACGATTTTAATCGTATTGGCGAAGTGGATATTGCGAAGCGATTGGATTATGTCCTTGAAAAAGAAGATGTAGAAGCTGAACAAGGAGTTTCGAAACTTATTGCAAGTTTATCTGGCGGTGGTTTAAGAAATGCATTAACGATTCTAGAACAAGCGATTGTTCTCGCAGATGATCAGATTACGGTAGCACAAATTTATGATACCAATGGTATCATTACAGACCAAGATAAGATTCGTTTATTCAATAGCATTCAGGAACAAAATATGGAAACGCTTGTGAATCAAATTGCAATGATGAGTGAGAAGAGTGTTAATATTGATCGCTTGATGATGGATCTCATTAGTGGATTAAAAGATTCAATTATCTATTCACATACAAATTCTGAAACGCTTGTCAACGAGAATAGTTTAATGTTTATCCAATATCTTGCGAAGTCGTTACAGGTTCAAGAACGATTGCAAGTGATTGACAAACTATTAGGTTATATGGATAAAATGAAATTTTCTCAAAATCAATCAACATATTTTGAAGTCGCTATGGTGGATGTTTTTAATTCATTTAATCATAAAAAAAATAATGTGAATTTGAATCAACAAAGCCAAGAAGCAATGACAGCTGAAGAAATCTATCGATTAGAACATGGTAATAAGCAGAGAAAGACATCACACAACGATGTTCCTAAGTCAAACGAGTCGACTCATGAACCAATTATTTTCGAAACAAATAATCCGGAAGAAATGATTGAAGATGAGATTATTGAAGAAGAAATTCAAATTGATACAGAAGTCTTTATTACAGAGCCAAATGACCAGCCGGATGCACTTCTAACAGTAGATGAAGTTGTTCAGTATATGGTAACGGCTGATAAAGCAATTCGTATCCAAGACGATGCCTCATATCAAGCAATTGATCGCTATAAGGTTGATTTAACGTGGGCACGCGCAAGTAGACTCATAAGTGGTGGGAAACTGGTATTAAGCAGTAATTTCTTTGTTGTTATTGCACTCGTCAATGACGCAGCGGTTCGAGAAGTGGCAGAAATACGAAATCAAAGCGAACTTTATCATTTTTCAAAAGTTCTTTTTGGTGGATCAAAGCAAATTTTAGCCATTACACAAGAAATGTACGCAGAAGCTGTTTCTAAATTTCTAGATCTTTCAAAGAACAACAATTTACCAGAACCAATAGAAGCAAAACCGTTTAACGATCAATCTCAAGAAGATGAAGTTGAACAAAAAGATGAAAGTTTAGAAAAAGTAAAAGAACTGTTTGGGGGAATCGTAGAGATTATAGAATCGTGAGGTTGTTAATAAATGTATCCTAAAAAACTAGAAAAATTAATTGAATCGTTTATGATGCTGCCTGGGGTTGGACAAAAAACGGCTGAGCGTTATGCACTAAGCATTTTAGATCAAAAACCAGAAGATGTGGATAAATTCTCACAAGATTTGAGTACCGCACGGCATGAAATTCAATCATGTAAAGTTTGCCATAACCTCGCGGATGAGGCGGTTTGTCAAATATGCCAAGATGAAACGCGTGATCGTTCAATCATTTGCGTTGTCGCAACAGCAAAGGAAGCATTTTCAATCGAAAAAATGAATGAATATCACGGTGTTTATCATGTCTTAGGGGGATTAATCTCTACTCAAAAAGGGATTCTTCCAGAGAATTTGAATATTCAGTCACTCATTAATCGTGTTGATGAAAACGTAACTGAAGTTATATTAGCGCTCAATGCTACCGTTGAAGGGGAAATGACATCGCTTTATCTGGCGAAAAAATTAGAAGATCAAGCAGATGTTTCACGTTTAGCTTTCGGATTACCAATTGGTGGTCATTTAGACTACGCAGATGATATGACATTGATGAAAGCTTTTGAGGGTCGCAGTAAAGTTAAATAGGAGGTCCATATGAGCTCAATAGCATATATTTCCGATGAAAAGATGATTGAATATCATCGAATTAATGGAAATCAAACCGTAAATTTTTGGAGACTCAGTCTTAAAGGCTTTGAGCGGTTTGATGTTGGCGACTTACTTTTTTTCTTAGACAAGCGTTATATCCATCCTCAGACGAAAGAAAAGGGGATTATTGGTTATGGTCGCGCAAAAACAGTGCGCACCATGAGTGTAAAACGAACATGGGATCAGTATGGAACCATGAATGGCTATACTTCATTTGAAATGTTTGAAGAAGCAATTTTGAACCGTACTAAAGATCATGAAGTGCCAAAGCAAATTCAGAGCATCGAACTCGAAGATCTCAAGTTCTTTGCTGCACCAATCTATCTCCATGAAGTAGATTTTAAACTTACCAAACGTTTAGAATCATTTACTTATCTTGAGGATGATGACCAAAATACCGTATTGAATCTTCTAAACAAAGGATTAGAAATTGGGCTGGATGAGTGGTTTACCAAAGTCCATAAACATGAATTAAGCGAACGTGACATTATTCAAGATCTCGAGCATCAACGTCTAAGAGATATCCTATCAAGCATTCGGACGGAGTGGACGCTTATTCAGGAGTCGATGATTTCTACCAATCAAGAAAAGTATAAAATCGGACCGATTGGATATACCTATTATGGAAACAAAACTGCATCCATATCATTGCCCTGTTCATCCCTTAAGAATCAAATATATCCTTTGCTTGGTATTTCCTGGGTAATAAAAAAAGAACTTGAAGATTTCAAGTTCTCAATTTCTTTATGCATTAAAAATCAAACAGCATCACAATCATACAAGGATCTTATTCAGCAGATGAATCTAGAGCTCGTAGATATTTAGGTTTTGAAGGTTTATATTGAATCCCCAATAATTGAAGCGTATCAAGGTAGTGCGGGTACGCTTTTTCATTGCTTTCATGAAGTTCATATTCCAGTTCATAATCGGAATTATTTGAAAAACGGGTATAATCTAAACACCAAACACCATAGATGTCAGAGTATTCATAGCGGACTGTATTACTGAATGCGATGACCTCCATCGTATTTACGTCAATGTCTTTTTCATTTAAAAAATCAATAATGCGTTCATCCATAAGTGACTTTTCATTTAAAATAACCTCGTATTCCAATACACCTTCTTCTTGAGGTACTTTTAATGTGAACTCATGAATACTACCAATTGTGCGTATACGGCACATGGAGTGTTGTTTAAATAAAGAACCTTTCGGTGTATCATAGTATGTATTTTCTTGATACTTAGGATCTTTAAAAGGGAACGAATTCAAAATATGGTCAAATTCGTCCTGGGTGAGTTGAGTTTTATATTCAATTTCGAGATGTTGTTTCATACATCTATGGTACAATAAGTCTAAAGGAAAAGGAAGTGGATTATGAAACGTTTTACACTTGTTCAACGTGGTGATGCTGCGTCACAAGGTATCTGCATGAAGATTCGCGATGCTCTTGTGGAAAATAATTTTATATTTGATGACCAGAATCCTGAACTCATTATTTGTGTTGGTGGAGATGGAACACTTTTAAAAGCGTTTCATGACTGGATTCACATTATTGACGATGTAGCCTTCGTTGGAATTCATTCGGGAACGTTGGGTTTTTCCACAGACTATACTAAAGATTGTGTGGATCAATTTATAAAAGACGTAATCCATAATGAACCCGTGATTGAAGAAAAACGGATTCTTGAAGCACTCTGTATAAACGATACGCGTGAAATCCATGTCTGTGCTCTAAATGAAATACGTGTTGAAAACATCGTTAAAACACAAGCGTTAGATATTTACATTGATGATTGTTATTTCGAGACATTTAGAGGGAATGGTGTTTGTATCTCTGGGCAATATGGTTCGACGGCATATAATCGTTCCATCGGTGGTGCCGTTATTTTCCCAGGATTAGATTTACTACAACTAACCGAAATATCTGGAATTCATCATCGATATGCACGCAGTTTGGATTCGCCTTTGATTATGAAACCGGACTCTAAAATAATTCTAAAAAGTGATTCATTCGATCATGCATTATTATGTTATGATCACCTTCATAAGCATTTAGATGGTATTCATGAAATTAGAATTTCCAGCTATCCAAAAGTGATGCGTTTTGCGCGGTTTAATGATATTCCGCATATTCAACGATTGAATGCTTTATTTTAAAGAGAAAAGAAGGAGTGACCCTAAAGTCCTTCCTTCTTTTTTAGTGTTTGTGTAAATTAATGGTTTCGCTGTACATATGCAGTGCGACAGCAATGGGTATCATATAGGAAACAAGAGATGATCCTCCATAAGATATAAAGGGTAAGGTAATTCCGGTAATTGGCAGGATGCCTAGAATCATACCGATATTCTGTAAATCCTGGAACACAATCATTCCAATGATTCCCATCATCATATATCGTTCTTTAGATAAATTACTTCTTAGTGTATTTATCACAAGTTTTATATCAAAGGCAAATGATAAGATAACAACTAAAGATGCACCGAGAAACCCAAAGTTTTGCGAAATAACGGCGAAAATAAAGTCAGTTTGAGGTTCTGGGAACTGAGCAATTACAGATCCTAAGGGATGACCTGTAAGACCTGCAGTACCAAGTGATAACAGTGCTTGGAAGAGTTGGTATCCATATGTCTGAGGATACTTCTCATAATCGAGCCAACCATAGAAACGGGTGAGACGATAATGCGTTGCACCACCACCCAAAATGGTATTGAGTAACTCTTGATTATTGTAATAAAGCCAAACAATACCCAGTAGCAGTCCAAGTGCAAGACCAACAATAACAATGATCCATTCGCGTCGAACACCAGATAGGAAGAACATCGTAGCGAGGCTGACAAGAATAACAATTGGAACCCCAGTATCAGGTTGTAGAAATATCAAGATAAAGGGTGGAAGAACATATTTAATCATTTTATAGATTAATTCAAAATCACTTTTAAATGAATATTCAGTTTTCAATGTATTATGTTCATGAATAGTATTGGCGGTTTTAATTACGAGTACGATTTTCATAAATTCACTCGGTTGGAAGGAACCAATACCCGGAATAGAATACCAAGCATGCGTCCCATTTATTTCTGCAGCGAAGGGTATGTGAATACCGAATCGAGAAGATAGAACACGTGCTATAACAAGACCGAGTAGACATACCATTAAAATCCAATAGGCAATATCTACTGCAGTGAAGATACGATCGACGCCGATTTTGAGTAGAAAAGCAACGACTCCAAGACCTACGACAATCCAGCTAATTTGTTTTATTACTAAATTGACGCCCCCATCTTGGTTCATAAGTGGTGCTGCAAGATGAATTGCCACAAGACTTATTCCAAAGAGTGCAAAGAGTAAGACAATTAAAGTTACATCAAGGGTGAAGTGTCGTTTGCTTTCATTTATAAATTTGTTCATCGTGCCTCCTTTTGCGAATGAATGTAATAGTGTATAATAGAATGGAAAAGTTAGAGGTGCTCAAAATGAATCGTCTTCAGACATATTATGAACAGTTACAACTCCCATTGAAATCATTATTCTTGGGTTGTTTCTTGATTACAATCGGTTCTATCATAGCAAACCCATATATCGTAATGATATTTAAATTTAACAGTCCACTATTTGTTACAGCATCGAAATTGTTGTTGTATGCTGGTGGTATCATTTTATCATATTTTCCACTGTATGTTTTTATTAAATTGTTAACGCATCGAAATGATGAAACCAATGTCGTGGTTACAGGATTTATTTCATATTTAGTGTTCTTAGTTGTGATGACGCTGTTGTCACCAACAACATCACCAAAAGCTGCGTATTCAGACATTTTAAACATTACAATTGGAAACGAATCATATGGTTTGTTTAAAACAGGAATTTTTGGCTTCTTAGCCGTACTCCTTGTGGTTCGATATTGTTATCGAAGCCATAAAGAAACAACTGGTTTCTCCCAAGTTTCTTATTTAGATAAAGATACACTTAAATTAGTAAATGCAATTATTGGATCTGCAATCGTAGGGGCGCTTTTTGCATATGGATGGCCTATGTTTGTGGATGGTATCTATAATGCATTGAAATTTATATCTTCAGATTCTCATAATCCGATGAGTCTTTTTGCATACGGAGGGTTAGAACGACTTCTAACACTTGGGAACATTCAAACGATGATGCATCAAGAAATATGGCTTGGATCTCTTGGGGGGTCCTGGATGAATATTGGAGGCGAAACGTTTGTAGGGGATGCCAATATTTGGACGGCTCAACTTAAAGAGGGTCTAAATATGATTAGTGGTGCTGGACGCTATACGAGTGCATACTATGTGCTTAATCTATTTGCGATTCCAGGTTATCTGCTTGCAGTTGTTTCAACAATCTCCAATAAAAAAGTTTTAAAGAAAAACATTTCACTCTTCGTTATTGTAATTCTAACATCAATGCTCGGGGGAATTATCTTCCCAGTTGAGTTGTTAATGCTTTTAACAAGTCCAATTCTATATTTCTTCCATCTCTTTATGACCGCATTTATTTATGCGATTCTTGTAGGATTTGGAGCAACCGTAGGCTTCTCGTATTTGGGAACGTTGACAAGTGCAACACCGGGAAACCTTATCGATTTTATTGGTCTTATGAGAAATACAGTAATGTTTAATAAAATTATGATTATTCTATTAGTTGGTATTATTACATTTATTATTTACTTTGCGATGACCCGTTTCTACTATAGTAGAATGGCAATTGATGTCTTAAATATTGGAAGTAAAAAAGAACGTGTTAATGATTTTATTGAACGATTGGGAGGCCTTGAAAATATTGAAGCGATTTCAAGCACACCAACGCATATCCATGTTGCGCTCCGTGATCGTGATGAATTAAATGTTTCAGGATTACACCGACAAGGGGTTACTCGTATCGTTGAGACTCGACAAGGTTTTACACTTTCTGTAGGATCCTCATCGTATATGTTGCAACGTGCGGTAAATCGTCATCTTGATACACTTCCTAAAGCGGAAGAGGATGCTGAAGAATGACACAAGCAACATTAACACCAATGTTACAACAATATATGGACATAAAGAAAAACACCAATGATGCGTTGGTGTTTTATCGCTTGGGAGACTTCTATGAATTGTTCTTTGAAGATGCTATCACGGCATCAAAAGTCTTGGATCTTGTTTTAACAGCGCGTTCAGCTGGAAAGGATCAAAAGGCCCCAATGTGTGGTGTTCCACATCATGCGGCGCAAGGTTATATTCAAAAATTAGTGTCCGCAGGGTACAAAGTAGCAATTGTGGAACAAGTTGAAGATCCTAAAAACGCAAAAGGGATTGTTAAGCGTGATGTTGTTGAGATTGTAACGCCAGGAACATATTTTGAAATGGATGATAACGAAACGCGCGAAATTGCTTCAATAACGCTCGATTTAGTGTATGCAACGATTGTCAGTTGCGATATCGTTTCAGGAAATCTACGTGCAATTCGTGTCATGAATGATTTTGTTGAAATTATTAAAGTACTCCAACAATTTCAAGTAAAAGAAATTGTTGTTTCTGAACATTTTGATTCTAAAATTCTAAATGAAATTAAAAGTAAAACCGAAATCTATATTTCATATCAAGAAGACTTAGCAGAAGATGTTCAACATCAAGATCCAACAATTTGTAAAACACAAGCACGGTTAATTCAATACCTCATTTATACACATAAGCGTAGTTTGAATCATTTATCAGAAGTTGTAGTGCTTAATGATGAAGCATATTTACGTATGGATTATGCTACAATGACGAATCTCGAACTCATTGACCATCAAAAGGGAAAAGAATTATCCCTATTCCACTTTATTAATCATACTAAAACAAACATGGGAGCACGCGCACTTAAAGAAATGTTGATGCAACCATTGGTGAGCGTTGATTCCATCAATAAGCGACACATTCAAATTGAGACACTTATCGAAGATTATCTTCTTGCGGATGCACTTTCTCAATGTTTAAAAGAAACTTATGACATTCATCGCGTTATTGCACGCTTATCAACCGCAAAGCATAATGCACAGGATCTTGTACGTCTTAAAAAAACACTCGGTACCTTCAAACGCATGCAAGAAGTAGTGGACGGTATTGACTGTTTTAACTTTATGCAGATCAACCCTCTTCAGGATGCGTATCAAGTACTTGATACACATATTTTAGACGATGCGCCGGTTGCACTTAAAGAAGGGAGAACCTTCAAACAAGGGATTCATTCTGAACTTGATGAACTTTTAGAGTTATCAAAAAATGGGAAGAAATGGCTTGTTAATTTTGAGGCGGAACAACGCGAAAGAACGGGCATTAAGAACTTAAAAGTGGGTTATACCCGTGCTTTTGGATATTACATTGAAATTAGTAAAGGCCAAATTGAGAATGTTCGTGAAGAGTTTGGTTATATTCGAAAGCAAACCTTAACAAATGCTGAACGATACATTAGTGAAGCATTACAAGAATATGAATTAAAAACAAGCCAAGCCAGTGAACGTATTTTAGAAATTGAACATGAGTTGTTTGATTCTGTTACTCAATATATTTCACAATTTTCAACGGAAATCCATAATATTGGATCATCGATAGCGCTCATGGACGCTTTGCTCTCACTTTCAGAAGTGTCTGCTTTACCAGGTTATCAACGTCCAGAATTTGTATCCGGGAGTGAGTTAGATATTAAAAACGGAAAGCATCCAGTTTTAGAATCAACTTTAAAAGATCACCAGTATATTGCAAGTGATGTATTAATGAATGCGACCCGTAATACTTTAATCTTAACGGGACCCAATATGGGTGGTAAAAGTACCTATATGAGAATGGTCGCACTTAATGTTATTTTGGCGCAAATTGGATGTTATGTTCCGTGTGAAAGCATGACACTCAGCCTTGTAGATCAAATCTTTACAAGAATGGGTGCAAGTGATGATATTTTAATGGGACAGTCAACATTTATGGTTGAAATGATGGAGGCTCAAGCAGCACTTTCGCGTGCTACCAAACATTCCTTAGTGCTTTTTGATGAAATTGGACGAGGAACGTCAACATATGACGGAATGGCACTAGCTCAGGCAATTATCGAGTATATCAATAATTCAATTCAAAGTCGCACAATTTTCTCAACGCATTATCATGAATTAGTGACGTTAGAATCGATGTATGAGGGGATTAAAAATATTCATGTGGAAGTACATGAAGAAAACGATGAAGTGACGTTCCTCTATAAAGTCATTGATGGACGTGCGGATAAGTCGTATGGGATTAATGTAGCGCGTTTGGCTCATTTACCTCAAAGTATCATTGAACGTGCTAAACACAATTTAGAGGTTCTTGAATTGTCCAAAAGCCGTTTAGATATTGATTCTAAGGTTGTTACGGTAGAAGTAGAACCGCAGGGATATAGTGTCGTAAAAAATAAATTGCAGAGCCTTGATGTTAACCAATTAACACCAATTGAAGCACTCATGGTTCTTTCTGAATTAAAATCAATCATTGAGGACAAGGGCGATGAATAAAATAAAAGTACTGGATACACATCTAACGAATATGATTGCTGCTGGAGAGGTTGTAGAACGTCCTGCGGGTATTATTAAAGAACTTGTAGAAAATTCAATTGATGCGAATGCTACAAGTATTGAGGTGCGTATTGTTGAAGGTGGGATGGGCCTTATTGAGGTCAGTGATAATGGTGATGGAATGGGCGGTGATGATTTATCACAAGCATTTGAACGTCACTCAACATCAAAAATTAATAGTGTCCTCGATCTTAATGCGATTGCTTCTTTTGGATTTAGGGGTGAAGCATTACCATCGATTGCTTCAGTAAGTCATGTTGAAGCGTTATCAAATGACGGTACTGAAGGTCATCGCATTATTATTGATAATGGAGTAAAAAAGGTTAAAGAGCGAGCAGCTCGCAATCAAGGAACAACCATATCTGTTTCAAGTCTATTCCTTAAAACACCTGCAAGGTTGAAGCACATCAAAAACATCCATTATGAAACATCAATCATCCTTGATACAATTCAAAAGTTTGCTATGGGAAATCCACACATATCATTTACCCTTTATAACGAAAGTAAAATGAGTTTTAGAAGTTATGGCCGGAATGATATAGCGGATGTTTTTCATCGTGTTTATGGTGCTCAAGTGACTCAAGACACGAAACTTTTTAATGCTGAAAATTACGATTTCAAAATTGATGGAATTATGGCGCTCCCTCAACATAATCGCGCAAACCGATATTCAATTTGGCTTTATATTAATAATCGTATGATTCGATTCCCTAAGATTCAAAAAGCAATCGTTGATGGTTATCGCCGTCATATGCCTACTGATCGCTACCCAATTGTTGTGATGAATATTCACGTTGATCCTCAATTAGTGGATGTGAACGTACATCCAAGCAAGTGGGAAATTCGTTTATCAAAAGATAATGTTCTTGTGGAACTGATTCAGGACTGTTTTTCATCAATTTTAGATCAACATATGCGTCCACAACGCATTACCTTTCCCACGCAACCACCCGTTCAAACAGATATAAAAGAAGACCTGCTTGGTGAACCACTACCACGTTTTGAACCGTTGATTGAAGAACCTAAAAAAGTCTATGTGCCTGATTATCTGCCTGAATTATTGCCACTTTCAGACTTTAAACCCCGAGAAATTGAACCTTTGGAGGTATCTGAAAGAATTGAACCCCTTACCGTCTTATCACAAATGAGTGGATGTTATATTTTAGCTCAAGGCGATCAAGGCCTGTATATCATTGATCAGCATGCTGCAATGGAGCGTGTACGGTATGAATATTATCAAAATAAAATGTTAAATCAAAACAACCCTACACAAGATTTTTTAATACCTCTAATAATCGAAGGACGTAAGCCAATTATTGGTCGTGTTCACGAGATTAATCAGATTCTTAAAGAATTTCAACTTGAGTTGGAAGTGTTTGGTGATGATGCATTTGTATTAAGAAGTACACCTCTATGGATCGAGGAAAAAATCGTTTCGGAGTTTATACATGAAGTTTTGGATATGTTTGAAGATGAACGAACAATTCGTGAAGAAGACTTACGACGAAATGTTTTGGCTACGTTAGCATGTCATTCTTCAGTTCGATTTAATGAATATATGTCTATGGATGAGATGACGGAGTTGGTGCGACAACTGAGAGCGTGTGATCAACCCTTTCATTGTCCACATGGTCGACCAACATTTATTACAGTTGAGCATAAACAACTCATCAAGGAGTTTAAACGATGAAAAAAGTTATCGTCATTGCCGGTGTAACAGCATCCGGAAAATCGAGCTTGGCAGTTTCATTAGCCAAAGAACTTAATGGAGAAATTATAAGTGCCGACTCCGTTGCTGTTTATAAAGAACTCAATATTGGCAGTGCAAAACCAACCGAAAAGGAACAAGATGGAATTTCGCACCATCTCATTGATATTGTTTCCATTACGGACGCATATCATGTTGCACGTTTTCAAAAAGAAGCTCGAGAAGCGATTGACTTAATATTAAGTAGAGGTAAAACACCAATTGTGGTAGGTGGAACAGGGCTCTATATTAATGCATTGCTTAATGATTATAGATTTAATGAGGAGGTTCACCTTCCTCAAATTGATGAAACGTTATCCAACCAAGATTTACTGAATGAACTATTAGAAATTGATCCAGTTACTGCAGAAAAAATTCATGTCAACAATCGAAAGCGTCTTATTCGATCTTTACAAATGGTCAAGAGTGCGAATTTGACCAAAGCGGATGTTAATGAGAATCGGGGAAAAACACGTCTTTATGATGCTAGAATCTATTTCTTGCAAGGGGAGCGTTCAAGACTTTATGACCGAATAAATGCGCGTGTTGATATAATGATGCAACAAGGACTTTTGGAAGAAGTGACTGAACTTTATTCGAAGTATCCTGAGTTATTCACGATGCAAAGCATGCAATCGATAGGGTATCGAGAGTTCGTAGATTATTTCCAGGGGAATAGTACGTTAGATGAAGTTCAAGAATCCATTAAAAAAAACACCCGAAGATTGGCAAAGCGTCAAATTACCTGGTTTAAGCATCAAACTGAAAGTACATGGATTGATATTTTTAACAGTAATCCGTTAGAGTTCGTGCTAAATGATTTAAAAAAGTGGTAGATCCACTTTTTTTTTAGGTCAAAATTTAAAGAGTGCACATCTATTAGAGGGGTGTACTATGAAAGTTGAACAGTTAACGAAGCTTTATAAGAACAAACGAGGAATCAAAGATATCTCGTTCGAAATCAATGACGGTGAAATTCTCGCTGTGTTGGGGGTTAACGGAAGTGGTAAATCGACGCTGTTTAAGACAATTACAGGTCTAATTCAGAAAGATTCAGGAAATATTTATGTTACTAACATCGGATATATTCCGGAAAATCGTTCGCTGTATAAGGATATTACAGTAAAAGAGCATTTAGAACTCTATGCGCAATTGCATGGTATGGAACTTAATGAAATACGGTCAAGTTTGGAATATTGGATGAAGTATTTGGAAATTGAAATCTATTTCAAATCTAAAATCATGACACTTTCTAAAGGGAACCAGCAAAAAGTACAAATTCTATGTGGGCTGATTCACGATCCCAAAACAATCATAATGGATGAACCACTCAGTGGTTTGGATATCCACAATATGAGACTGATTAAAGGATTACTTCGTAAACTGGCGAAAAAAGGAAAATCAATTCTAATTTCAAGCCATCAATATGAAGAGGTCGAAGAGGTCTCCGATTATGTTCTAATTTTAAAAAACGGAAAAATGATGAAATATGGTTCACTCAAAGCGTTAAAGCGGGATGCAGCGATAACATATCTAATCGTGGAAAAGGAACAGTTTTATGATATCAAACATCTTGGCTTAGACTTTAAAGTTGTAGAGGACAAGGTGTATCTGATTATTCATAATAAGGACATTTTAAAAACTATACTTCCAAATTTAATTGAGAATCGATGCGTTGAAAAAATTATCGTTGATTCAATTTCTTTAAAAGAAATGGTGGAAACTACCTATGAAGACACTCATTAAGTTTTCAATTAAGCGACGCATGCTGAATCGGGCTACCATCCTATTTTATGCAATCGTATTTACCGTGATGGGATGTTTGCTTTTTGGTGATAAAATTTTAGCGATTCTTTTACCCAGTGTTTCAGAACCAACACCCATTAAAACCATCGATATTGATTGGGAACGTTTTGCTGATGGATTCGAAAAAATCATAAAATATGATGATGAAGCTTCAGTTCTAATTACAAAAAAAGAAGGCGTTTATACAATCCAAACGGAAACACCCTTAAGTCCGACCGAGAAGAGTACATTAGGCTTGATTATTGATAGCTATGAAAATGGGAGTCATGAGAAGCCAGTGATTTTATACAAGACTACCGCCAAGAATAATCTTAATCTTGAAATTGTCTTTTCAATTCTTACAACCTTATATTTCTTAATTACCTCTTTAAGTTCTTCCGCAATGAGTGAGGTTATTATGGAGAAAACTTCCAACGTCCTAGAGATGGTATGTTCGGTGATTCATGTGAAAACATATTTTGTAACTAAAGTAATTCTTGGACTCATGATGATGACAATTCAACTCACAAGTCTTGCACTTATTTTTAGTTTTTGGGTATGCATGCGTCAGACATATGATCAAGGTGAGGGGTTGGTCGATTTATTACAAACGCTTGGTATTCTTGATTTTGAGGGACAAACATTTATTGATATCATAAAGAACCTAAACTTATCACAGAGTGATTTTATTAATATTGGATGTGCCTTTTTAATTCTAATGGTTGGAATTGCAACGATTCAAATCATCCTACTCGTACTTGCAGTTCGTATTCGATCCATTGAAGAAGCAGGTAGTGTTCATGGTCCGCTATACTTTTTAATGTTGTGTATTTACTATCTATCGATTTTTCTCAATACACGTTATCATATGACCGAAGGTTGGGGTGTCTATTTGTCCCTAACACCATTATTTAGCATGTTGTTTCTCCCTCTTCGTGTGCTTGTCTATGATGTCAGCATCTACGAGATTGCATTTTCATTTGCGACGGCCATTGGTTTTTTTACACTCGTTTTTGAGTACTCGAAGTACTACAGTGAGAAGTTTATTTTTGACAATGATACGAAAAAGATTGACTAATAACCTCTAATGTATTACTGTGTTAATACATTAGAGGTGAAAATAAAATGTTAAAATTAGATAAAATAACCAAAAGATATGGTGAAGTAGAAGCGCTCAAAGGCGTCTCTTTAACATTTAGAAAAAACGAGTTCGTTTCAATTCTCGGTCCTTCAGGATGTGGGAAGACAACGATGTTGAATATAATAGGTGGACTTGATCGTTATACGAGTGGGGATCTTAATATTTCAGGAATCTCAACGAAAAACTATAAAGATCGTGATTGGGATTCTTATCGGAACAGCTCTGTAGGTTTTGTTTTTCAATCCTATAACTTAATTCCGCATCTTACGGTTCTTCAAAATGTTGAACTATCATTAAAATTATCCGGAATTTCAAAAAAAGAAGGGGAGTCACGTGCTCGTACTGCTTTAGAAAAAGTTGGATTAATCGATCATATTAACAAAAAACCGAATCAATTGTCAGGTGGACAAATGCAACGCGTTGCAATAGCGCGTGCGATTGTTAATGATCCTGAAATTATTCTAGCCGATGAACCCACGGGAGCACTTGATAGTAAAACCAGTGTTATTATCATGGATTTACTCAAAGAAATTGCTCAAGATCGTCTTGTTATCATGGTTACTCATAATGCAGAGCTTGCGCATGAATACAGCAATCGAATTGTAGAATTGTTGGACGGGCAAATTATAAGTGACAGTAATCCTTATGAAACAGATATTAATGGAGAAAAACTTACTAAACAAAAACGTACAAAAATGCCATATATTACAGCGCTTGGGCTCAGTGGAAAGAACTTGTGGGCTAAAAAAGGACGTACCGTCTTAACAAGTTTTGCTGGAAGTATCGGAATTATCGGAATCGCGTTGATTTTGGCGCTTTCTTCAGGTTTATCCAACTCAATTAATAAAATGCAGTCGGATACACTCGCGACATCACCGATTACAATTGGTTCCTCCGATTTTGATTTTTCAGGACCTGTTGTGGCAGAAGATACATCGAATATGAGTGAGTTTCCAACAGATTCCAAGTTGCAAATCTATGAACCTAAAGTTCAAACAAATGTTATTACAAACAATATTACTCAAGAGTATATTGATCATGTGAATAAGCTTGATGCAGATAAATATATCTCAATCCAATATATTCACAAAGCAAATATGAATATGATACGTAAAACCAGTGATAAATACGTTCATGTACAATCAAGTTCATCACATATGGGTGAGTTACTCGATAATGAAGACTTCAACAACAATCAATATGATGTTCTTGAAGGCCGTATGCCTCAAGGTGATAACGAGATGATTTTAGTTGTGGATAACTATAATCGTATCGCAAAAGAAACAATTAAAGAATTAGGTCTAGGTGATATCGAAAATAACGTTGATTTGAAATCGCTTGTAGGTCAAGAATTTAAGTTAATTCAAAATAATGACTATTTTGTTAAAGATGAATTTGGGCTCTATCGCGAAGCAAGTCAACAGAACTATGAGACAATCTATGGATCTGAAAATGCCAGAACCTTATCGATTGTGGGTGTGATGAGACAAAAAGAAGATTCATCATTCCAAATGTATCAGCCGGGTTTATATTACCGTTCGGATTTAGTTAAGGCCTTTATCAAGGACTCTACAAATTCTGATGTTGTAAAAGCTCAAAAAGAGGTTGGTAAAGCGTATAGTGTTGTATCGGGGATGGGATTTGAAGGGCATCCATTTAAAGAAGCGGATGCACTCTACCAAGATCAACTTGAGGAACTTGGGTCATCTTCATTACCACGAAACATCTCAATTATTCCTTCAGATTTTGAAGCGAAAAAGGAAATTCGTACACACCTTGACGCTTACAATATTGATAAAAAAGATGCCGATAAGATCACTTACAGTGATATGTCAGAAATGATTACAGGTGTCATGGAAACAGTCGTGAATACAATTTCTTATGTGTTGATTGGATTTTCATCCATTTCTCTTGTCGTTTCTTCATTGATGATTGGAATTATTACATACGTTTCAGTTATCGAACGTACTAAAGAGATTGGTGTGCTTCGTAGTCTAGGAGCTCGTAAAAAAGATATTTCGCGTGTATTTAATGCTGAAACATTCTTAATAGGATTTGTATCCGGGACATTGGGGATTGTAGTTACATATCTGCTTACCTTCCCAATCAACGCGATTATTTATAACCTCACAAAAACAGAAAATATAGCCGTGGTTAATCCAATACATGCAGTGATTTTAATTATAATTAGTATCGTACTAACATCCATTTCTGGAGTAATACCTTCAAGAATGGCTGCCAAAAAAGATCCTGTAATTGCTCTAAGAAGTGAATAGAAAATAAAGGCATCCTCGTTCAAAGGATGTCTTTTTTTAAAAGAAAAAGAAGTCCAAATTAGACTTCTATTTTTTTCATATATTGAAATGCAAGTGAACCAATTCCCACATGAACACTAACGGTTGAAATTAACTCCGTTACATATATTTCAGTATTTGGGAATGCTTCTTCAAACTTCTTAACAGTTTTTTGAAGTTCATCTTTCGCATCCACATCTACGATTGTAATTTTAAAAGTTTCATCAACGCCCGCTTCCTGCATCGCTTCAATAACACGATCAATTGCTTTAGACATCGTTCGTACTTTATCAAAAGGTTCAATAATTCCTTTTGTTTCTTTATTAAGATGAAGTATTGGTTTGATTTTTAGAAAACCACCAAGTTTTGCGGCGAGTGGTGATAGTCGACCTCCACGTGATAGATGCGCTAAATCATCAGGAATAATAAACGTGTTGCCGTTATTGAGCGCTACATCAATGCGTTCTTTAATTTCAGGGATATCATATCCTTGATCAAGAAGCTTGCGAGCAGCAATTGCACAGTCCAGTTCAATCGAAGCAGCTGTAAAGCAGTCGATATAAACAAACTCAATATCAACAAATTGAGCCGCAGTATTCATGGCACCAATTGTTCCAGAAATTCCAGTAGTTATCGGTATCGCAAGAATACGCTCATAACCTTCTGATTTAATTTCTCTAAATAAATCTTCAATCAT
Source organism: Erysipelothrix sp. strain 2 (EsS2-7-Brazil) (assembly GCF_016617655.1). Lineage (NCBI taxonomy): Bacteria > Bacillati > Bacillota > Erysipelotrichia > Erysipelotrichales > Erysipelotrichaceae > Erysipelothrix > Erysipelothrix sp. strain 2 (EsS2-7-Brazil). Next base: position 14,099 of record NZ_SCFT01000009.1, on the reverse strand, counting down.
GCCCAGTGCAGGTAGTGATGTTTGAAGCATAATATTTTCCCTCATGAGGGCATTAACTTGATCAATTGATATCTCAACACTCTCAAGTGAAACATCCTCCTCATTGATGATCTGTAAGGGTATCGCGAAAAGACCATCCATTTCGATATGTTCATTATAATAATTACTACTACTATCGACAATAACCGCAGTTTTCATAATACAACCTCCAAGTACTACCATTATACACTAATAATGAAATGCATACGACCTCACATGATATATTTATCGGTTTTTGGAATCCATTGAATTGCGACGGTTCCAAGGCCTGCATGCGTGGCAACCGCAGCTGGAAGATCCATAATATATGCATCATGGTTCCCAAACGAATCTAGAAGTGCGTCACGAAGACGTGTAATGATTTCTTTAGCGTCGCTATGTAGGTAATAAAAATCATACGCTTCAGGGGTAATGCCTTGTTCTTTCATATGATTAATCAACAGTTCAAAAATTTTAGTTTCAGTCCGTGCAGTACCAAATTTCTCAATCGTCAAACCATGATTTTCAAGATAGAGGAGGGGTTTCACCTTTAAAAGTGAAGCCAGTGTGGCTGCATGTTTCGAAATACGACCACTTACTCGTAATTGATCTAAGTTTTGGGGATAAACAAATGATTCTGTGTGAAGTAAGAATTTGTTTATTCTTTCAATCATCACATCAAGTGTAATTCCATTTAACTCCATAGCGCGCACAAGCTTTACGGTTTGTTGGACGGGTCCACCTAACGTAAAGGAATCTACAACGCGAATGTCGCAGTTCTCGACATGAGAAGCAGCCTGGTTGAAGGCACTATAAGTTCCTGATAAATTCGATGAGAGTGTTATCGAAAGAATCTGATGATAGCCCTCGTCTCGAATTGATTCAAAAAGATTAATCAAAGATCCAAGATTTGGTTGTGAAGTCATAATCTTTTCTTTCTTAGAGAGTAAGTCATGAACTTCTTCTTTGGAAATCGTTTCTTGATCTAGGTACTCCACATTGTTATGAATTAAAGTTAAGGGTGCAATAAAAACGTTATATTTCTTAATTTCTTCTGGTGTGAAACAAACTGATGAATCACATACAATCGCTAAATTTTTCATACATATCCTCCGATGAGAGCATTATAGAATATAATACTTTGAAAGTCAAACTATTATATTCCTTTATGAACGCGGCGAAATGATTTATAATAAATACATGGAACAATTAGACTATAAAACAATTCAATCAGAAGTCATTGCGGAACAAGAAATCAATAAGTCAAAATTTATTGGTTATTTGGCCCCGATTCATTCTGAAGAAGAAGCAAAAGCATATTTAAAATCAATTAAAAAGATGCACCCAAAGGCAACCCATCATTGTAGTGCTTATCGGACGGGTGATATTGAACGATCAAATGATGATGGTGAGCCTGCATCGTCTGCAGGATTACCCATGCTTCAAGTGCTCCGTGGTCATAAGCTTGACGGTGTTATTGCGGTAGTGGTTCGCTATTATGGCGGTGTTTTGTTAGGGGTTGGTGGTCTTATTCGAGCTTATGGTTCAACCGTTTCGCTTACACTTGACGAAGCAAAACTCCTTGCACCTCAAAAGGTATTTACGATTGATCTTTCGTTCCCATATGAGTTTATTAATGATGTGGAGATTCATATCACAAGCGTGGGTACGGTGTTGGATCGTAATTATGATTCCTTAGCTCGCTATCAGATTTGTGTAACTGACCCAATGTTGCTTGAGCCACTAAAGGATATAACACGGGGTACGTTAAGCACGTCCATTGTGAATGAAACCATTGAATTTATCTAGGAGGTCTTGATTATGGATATCAAAACAGAATTAAATCATCATGGCATAAAATCAACACGCCAACGCGAGGCAATTTTAACGATCTTAAAGGATAGCGATACGCCTATCACGATTAATCAGATTCGTGAAGCCTTGGATGCAGATGGAGAATATATGGACTTATCAACGATTTATCGCGTGTTGGATGTCTTTGAACAGAAAAATATCATAACCAAGACGGTTCCGCTTGAGCCCTCTCAAAGTGTTTATGATTATAAACGTCATATTCACAAACACCATCTTATTTGCACGCATTGCGGAACAATTACGATTATTGAAGGATGTCCTTTGGGAGATTATGAAGGTAAGGTAGCCCGCGAGAGTGGTTATATTATCGATCGTCATCAATTAGAACTCTATGGTTTATGTCCGAAATGTCAAAAAAGTGCCTAGCACTTTTTTTTATGCATAATACTTCCATTTATAACATAGTGTAGTAATATGTTAATAGAGGTGAAACTATGAAAACATTAAAAAATATTTCAATTAAAAATGTCATTCTTAAAGTTCTTGATCTTGAAGCGATGAAATCATTTTACGAAAATACATTAGGACTTACTTTATTAAGTCAAAATCAAAATACAGTTATCTTGGGTATTGATGATGTGCCCCTTGTCACACTTAAAGCTTCCGAAAGTTATGAAAAACCAAACAAAAACTATAGTGGGCTTTATCACATGGCCTTTCTCTTACCGGATGAATCACATTTAGGTCCATTTTTAAAACATCTCATTTCGGTTAATCAATCGATTACAGGACTTGGGGATCATCTTTATTCTCAAGCCATTTATCTCAATGATCCTGAAGGAAATGGTATCGAGGTTTATGCCGACCGACCACGATCATCATGGATTATTCATGATGATGGCAGTATTGTTGGTGGGACAGAACCTGTAGACGTAGACCGACTAATGCGGATTGCTGATCCAAAAGCATGGGATGGGATGCCTTTGGGTACAATTTTAGGTCACGTTCATGTTCAGGTCGCCGATATCGAGAAAGCACGGATGTTCTATATTAATCAGTTAGGGTTTGATCTAAAAACAGAAATGCAAAAGGCTCTCTTTGTTTCTCGTGATGAATATCATCACCATATAGGGATTAATGAGTGGGCAGGACCTCATATTGGAGACCTTCCTCATAATAAAACAGGTATGGAATCCTTTACAATTTCAACGTCATCTTTTACGGAATATCGAAATGAACTGATTCAAGCCGGAGAAACGATTAGAGATCTCGATGAGAATCATTTTAAAGTCATGGACCCATTTCACATAAACATTATCTTTGAGAAAATTTAATATGATATAATATGGGTATGAAAAACTTAGAAAACAGAAATGTGATTGGAATCAAGGCAGGTATCGTGGGGATAATCTGTAACTTGATTCTTTTTACTTTAAAATTAATCGTTGGTACTTTGTCGCATAGTTTTGCGATTCTTGCGGATGCAATTAATAATCTATCAGATAGCTTATCATCCATCATTACGATTGTTGGATTTAAAATTGCGGCAAAGCCAGCAGATAAGGAGCATCCTTATGGACATGAGCGATTTGAATACATTAGCGGATTTGTGATTTCGATTATCATGCTTTATTTAGGTGTTGACATTATCAAGTCATCCGTTAAAGATCTTCTCAATCCTCAACCGATGCAGATGAGTCAAGCCATGATTTTTGTATTGGTATCCTCAATCATCGTGAAAATAGCGATGGCTTTATATTATTCAAAGAAAGCGAAAGAAGTAGATTCTGATGTATTGGTTGCGAGTGCTAAAGATAGTCAAAATGATGTCTATATAACAGGCTCGATTTTGTTGGCATTGATTGTTCAATATTATTTTAAGGTTCGAATTGATACCTACCTTGGGATTATTATTGCTCTTTTTATTATCTATTCTTCTGTGATGATGCTTCGTGAATTTATGAATGAACTCTTAGGAAGTAGACCGGATGGGGATACATTACAAAAAGTAAAAGAAATTCTTTGTAGGAATTCAAATATCGAGGGTTATCATGATTTAATGATTCATAATTATGGTAAATATCATATTTATGGTGTTGTCCATGTAGAAGTTAATGCAACGTTATCCCTGATTGAAGCGCATAATATTATTGATGCGATTGAACGTGAAATAAAAGAAGAAATCAATATCGACCTTGTGATTCATTTAGATCCATTGGATATGGATAGTCCGGAAATTTTAAATATTCAACAGGTAATTAAACATTACCTAAGAGATTCTTGCGCGGGATGTACATTCCATGATTTACGAATTATTAATAATGTCCTACGATTTGAAATTGTTTTATGTGATGCATTAAAGCATGAACCCGATCGCATTAAACATGAAATCACAGAGTATTTAAGAGAAGAAGGAATTCCTTACGAGTTAGAAATCACCATGGATACCGATCAGCTAATTTAAAACGTCTTGGAACAAAACCAAGACGTTTTTTTATGCATACGTGGCAAGGACGGAAAAAGACCATGATAAAAGATGATAAATAAGAATGAGAGAAGGTATAAAAGGATTCATGAGATGATCCTTTTTGATTTGAGAAAAGGGGAAAAGAAGAAGTGCTAGAAGATAGAAGGGATTGATCCATAGAGAAAAGATTAATGTAAGGACGATCCATCCTGAAAATTGAAGACGCGGAGCATCTTTTAAAATATAGAGAAGACTTGCAAAGGAAATAAGGATAAGCGCTTGATTAAGATATTTAAAGCTTAGAAGCAGTGTGATCGGAAGACAAATCCAACCGATTAATTGAAAAGTCGGGTACTTTTCTGTAATAAAGTATTCGTAGAGATAAAACAACAAGAAAATTAAAAAGAACGTCAAGCACAAATTACGCTTAACCTGGTACTGAGGAGCAAGTACAAAGGCATTAAAGAAAGCATTGAGGATAAACAAAAGTACACTACCACCCCATAATTTGTAAAGTAAAAGGCGCTTGTTTTTTGAAGCAAGAAAGTAACGATATACCATCACAGCAATCATGGGATTAACAAGTAAAGCGAGGATTCTAAGCGGCTCAAGATTTAAGAATGAATGAATGGATTCTAAAACAATGGGTGAGCCCTGCGAGAATAGAACAGATAACATTGGATCAACTCCTTCTATAATTATCATAAGAAATAATTGGATTTTGAACCATTGAATTTACTTACACAGGTCTTACAAAGTTGTAAGTTTATGTATTTGATAATTATATAATTGTTTCACATTAATTTTGGGAGCATCTCTTAATACTACAATGCTTAAACTATCAAAGAAATATAAAAAAAATATCATACTGGGAATGACAGTGTTTGATTCGATTTTGGAAAAATATATGAAATAGAGCAAATGCCTTCAGAAAGTGCTTGTAGACTTATGCTTGGTTAGGTGTTCATGTTTTCATAATGTTCCAAACATTGTAATACCTCTTTTAATTTATTCTATCATCAACGTTAAATATGAATGGTTATTATGTTAAGGAGTTGACAGTTAAATCAGAAACGCATATGATTAGTTAGAAATAGGAACCTTTAAAATTGTCCAGAGAGGCAAGCAAGGAAAGAGAAATTACCACTTCATCTAATGATGAGCCTCTTTTCGTGCGCGAGAAGGGGCTCTTTTCTATGATTGGAGGGAAATGATGACAAAAATGATTATGAACCAAGAAGAAATTCAACGTGCTATGAATCGGATTGCGTTTGAAATTTTAGAGCGTTTCCATGGTGTTGAGAGTGTTGTGCTCGTAGGTATTGAAACACGAGGTATCGATATTGCAACGCGAATCCAGAAGAAACTTGAAAGCATTGAAGGACCGGTTGAATGCATAAGTTTAAACATCCATGCTTATCGCGATGATGTCCGTTCCAAGCAGGCACTCAAGCGATCGGATGCATTAACACAAAAACATGTGGTTATCGTAGATGATGTTTTATTTACAGGACGAAGTGTTCGCTCATCGATGGATGCGATTATTGATTTAGGGCGTCCAGCTTCCATTTCCCTTGCTGTACTTATAGATCGAGGCCATCGCGAGTTACCTATTAGTGCAGACTTTATTGGTAAAAACATTCCAAGTTCACTTAAGGAGCGTATTTACGTTCAAACTGTTGAGACTGATGGAATTGATAGAGTTGTACTTGAAACTACGTAAAAGGAGAATATAATGGAAAACGTAATTATTGCATTAGATTTTGATGGAACGGACGCTGCATTAGCATTTTTAGATTTATTCGAGGGTAAGAACCTCTTTGTGAAAGTGGGAATGGAACTGTATTATCAAAGTGGTCCCTCTATTATTCATGAGATTAAAAAAAGAGGACATAAAATTTTCTTAGATCTTAAACTCCACGACATCCCCAATACTGTTGAGCGAACCATGCGTCGCTTAAAAACAATGGGTGTTGACATGACGAATGTTCATGCAGCGGGCGGTCTTGAAATGATGGAGGCGGCACGACATGGGTTTGGTGATGAGGGTGTATTAATTGCGGTAACACAATTAACATCAACATCGGAATTCCAAATGCAACAAGAACAACTTGTCCATGCATCTTTAAACGATTCGGTACTGCACTATGCTGAGCTAACACACAGTGCTGGCCTTGATGGTGTGGTGTGTTCTCCACTCGAATCCAAACTGATTCGTGAAACTTTGGGAAATGACTTTTTAACCGTTACACCGGGCATTAGACCAAATGCTGCTGATAAAGGAGATCAAAAAAGGGTAACGACGCCTGCTCAAGCGCGTGCAAATGGTTCAAGCTATATTGTTGTGGGAAGACCCATTACGCAAGCCGAAGATCCTGTCTTAGCATATGAACAGATTGTTGCAGAATGGGAGGTCGCATCATGAATACATCTAAAAAAATAGCACAATATCTTCTTGAAGTAGAAGCTGTAACCTTAAGTCCAGATAATCTTTATACATGGGCTAGTGGAATAAAGAGTCCAATATATTGTGATAACCGAATCACAATGAGTTATCCTCATGTTCGAAAATATATTGCGGAAGCCTTTGCAAAAGCAATTCGTGAAACGTATCCAGAGGTAGATTATATTGTTGGAACTGCAACTGCTGGAATTCCACAAGCATGTTGGGTCGCAGATTTATTGGACAAACCCATGGCTTATGTTCGACCTAAACCGAAAGATCATGGGAAAGGGAAACAAATTGAAGGGATGATTCCAAAAGGTTCAAAAGTTATCGTTATCGAAGACTTGATTTCAACTGGGGGAAGTTGTATCAAGGTTTGCGATGCATTGAAAGATGAAGGAATTGAAGTTCTTTGTGTTTATGCGGTCTTTACTTATGAGCTCCAAAAAGCTCTAGTGGCTTTCAATGAAGCAAAAATCACGTTACATACTTTGTCCAATTACTCAACATTGATTCAAGTAGCACGGGAAATGGAAGCGATAACGGACGAAAACCTATCATTACTCCAAGCTTGGGCTGAAAATCCATCTTCATTTAAATAAAAAACTTAGTATATTTTATACTAAGTTTTTTATTTCATAGATTTAAACAAATCAAGACGGGCATCATTATCCAATGGCATGTCAGAAATTCCCTTGAGGGGATTATCAGTGTTGAAAATCGCAATCGTTTTATGCGTTTCCACCCATGAAAGATCAGGATATTGAACGAGATAGAAATCATCAAGTGGTGTTGCTTCAAGATAATCTGAAAGAACCCGTTTTGCAAGATAAGCCCCTTCAAAAAGGTTAAACTCAACAATCCAAATATCATAGTTATTATCTTTAAGTCGTTTGATGATGCCATCTCCTAGGGTCATCGCTTCCTCATATTTAATGTAGAAGTTTTTTTGTTCTTCAATACGATTGATATCTAAATTCTCAACGGGAACCGTAAATCGATCAAGGACAACATTAAATCCTTTTAAGATATAGAGGTAATGACTGCGGTGTTCGCAACTCATTTGATGATTATTAATAACACGATTAATTCTTTCCTGTAACATAATTATCACTCCTTTATTTTTATTATACTCCTCTATGTTTACTAAACAATACTGAAAGGGCGAAAACATTCTATATACAACAAAACCACGCTTAGATGTCAGTTTACGTGATATATTTCGCCTATTTTGGGGATCATAACTTTTTTGGGGGAGCATTTTAGTTTAAACAATTCTGGATCCGCTTGAATGAGGGGGAAGGTATTATAGTGCATAGGTATATAGTACTGGGATGAAATAAAGTGGGTAGCATGAGCTGCATCCTCAATACCCATCGTAAAGTGATCTCCAATGGGAAGGCATGCGATGTCAACTGGACCGATAAGTTCCATATCACTAAATAGTGCGGTATCTCCCGCATGATAGAAACGAGAAGTCCCATCATCGATGACAAATCCAGCAGCGACACCTAGTTCCTTTCCTTTATAAGATGAAGAATGGAGGGCAGGCGTCATTTTTATGGACGCAAAGGGAAGACGATACGTTCCACCCAAGTTCATCCCAATGGTTTCAAGCCCTTCTTCCTCGAAGTAATTCGCAAGCTCTACGATACAAATAATCGGGACGTTATTTTGTTTCGCGATTCGGGCTGCATCACCCACGTGATCTTCATGTGCGTGCGTTATGAGAATCGCATCCACGGATATCTCAGTGATATCGGTCGTGCTTAAAGGATTTCCTGTAATAAATGGATCAATAATCATACGATTGTTGTTACAAATAATTTCAAAACATGAATGCCCGTGCCAAATATATTTCATAGAAAGACCTCCTTTATCTTAGTGTAACACGGGACTGTGTGTAAGGTGTGTGAAAGGAAAATGATGGATAATGGGTTGCATAACATAGAGGTTAGGTGTATACTACTAATGAATTAGGTTAGCCTAATTATTAGAAAGAGGTATGCAATGACACCGAATCGTGAAGATTATATTAAAACAATTTACTCATGTAATGAAAAAAATGAAAAGCTAACCAATAAAGAACTTGCGGAACGATTAGGCGTTTCTCCTGCTTCAACAAGTGAGATGGTTCGAAAGCTTATTGAATCAGATCATGTCGTTAAAGATAAACAACTTGGATTATCTTTAACGGAAAAGGGAACAAATGAAGCCAAAACGTTAGTTCGTAAGCATCGTCTTTGGGAAGTATTTCTTGTAGAGCATCTTGGTTATTCATGGACTGAAGTTCACGAAGATGCGGAAGTTCTTGAACATGGTACTTCAGAACTCCTTGCAGATCGGTTAAATGAATTTCTAGGTTTTCCAGAACACTGTCCTCACGGAAGTCGGATTTATGGAAATGCGACGGCAGATACGAATCTGTCAGTCCCATTAAGTTCATTAAAAAAAGGCCAACGTGGTGTGCTAGCGAAAGTACGTGATCACGAAGAACTCTTAAATTATTTAGAACATGTGAAATTAAATTTAGGTGCAACGTTTGAAGTTGTGGAAGTTGATCCATATGAGGGACCCCACCATATCTTGATCGACAATCGTCATGTTCCGGTAAGTCATAAGGCATCACAAGAAATCTACGTAATATTAGATAGCGAGGAATAGTATGAAAAAAATATTAGCAGTTTTACTTGTTTCACTCTTAGTATTAACAGGATGTAAATCCGCACCCGATAAACCATCGACTGAAAAAGAGGGGAAACTTAATGTTGTTGCGACAACAACAATGATTAAAGACCTGGTGGAAATTATTGGTGGAGATAAGGTAACCGTTAATGGAATGATGGTTGCTGGTGTTGACCCTCACTTGTATAAAGCAAAGCCAAGTGATGTTAAAGCAATCCAAGAAGCGGACGTTGTAGCTTTTAATGGTGTTCATCTTGAAGCTAAATTGGATGATGTTCTATCGGGTCTTGAAGGATCTGGTAAAAACATTATTAAACTTGAAGATGCACTTGTACCAAGTGACATCATTAATGATGAAGAACAAGGGGGTCATGACCCACACATTTGGTTTGACGTAAATCTTTGGAAAAAAAGTGCACAACATGTAGCGGATAAATTATCAGCATTTGATGCAGAGAACAAAGATTATTACCAAAATAATGCAACACAATATGTATCTGAATTATCAGATATGGATACTTACATTAAAAATCGTATTGCTGAGATTCCAGAACAACAACGTGTATTAGTTACAGCCCATGATGCGTTCGCATACTTTGGTCGATACTTTGGTGTTCATGTGGAAGCAATCCAAGGGATTTCAACACAATCTGAAGCGGGTATCGCAGATATCAATAAAGTTTCAGACTTGATTGTTGATCGAAAAATTAAAGCAATTTATACAGAATCAAGCGTACCTAAGAAAACAATTGAATCGTTACAAGCAGCAGTAAAAGACCGTGGTTTTGATGTTTCAATTGGTGGAGAAATTTATTCGGACTCCTTAAAAGAAGATGCGAGCTATATCGAGACGTATAAAATTAATGTTGATACAATTGTAGACAACTTAAAATAAAAGAAAAGGGAGTGTGAATATGGCAGAGAAGGAATATGCAATCGAAGTTGAAGATTTGACGGTCACTTATGACGTTAAACCTGTTCTATGGGATTGTGATGTAAAATTTGAAAAGGGGAAATTGACCGCAATTGTTGGACCTAACGGTGCAGGGAAATCGACTATGATTAAGGCGATTATGGGTCTTTTAAAACCTATTTCTGGAAAAATAACAATAAATGGACAGCATCAAAAGGATGAATATAAGAATATCGCTTATGTACCTCAAAGCGGAAGTGTTGACTGGGATTTTCCCGCTACCGTGGAAGACATCGTTTTGATGGGACGTTATGGTCATATTGGATGGATTAAACGCCCACGTAAAGAAGACCGTGAAATCGCAAATGAGATGCTCGAACGTGTTGGAATGAGTGCTTATCGGGATCGACAAATTAGTCAACTCTCAGGTGGACAACAACAACGTGTTTTCCTTGCTCGTGCATTAACACAACAAGCTGAGATTTATATCTTAGATGAGCCTTTAAAAGGGGTAGATGTTAAGACAGAAGAAATCTTGATGACATTGCTCAAAGAACTTGCGGCAGCAGGTAAAACGGTAATTGTTGTGCATCACGACCTAACAAGCATTGAAGGTTATTTTGATAACATAGCACTTGTTAATGTAAAACTTGTTGCGTGGGGTCCTGTTCAAAATACCTTTACTCAAGAAAACCTAAAACTTACCTACCATACAGATGTAGGAGGTATTGTAAAATCATGATAAATGCAATTATCGATTTGTTTAGTAACTATACATTTCAAATCGTTGCACTTGGATCGATTGCGTTAGGAATTCTTACCGGAGTTACTGGAACATTTGCGGTACTTCGAAAACAAAGTTTACTTGGAGACAGTATTGCTCACTCAGCATTAGCTGGGATTACGGTGTCATTTATTATGACCGGAACTAAAAATACAGAGATATTGCTTCTAGGTGCCCTTATTGCAGGTCTTCTTGCAACGTTAATTATTAACTCAATCTCAAACAACACTCGAATAAATTTCGAGAGTGCAATGGCACTTGTGATGTCGGTATTCTTTGGGGTAGGATTTATTCTTCTTACTCATATTCAAAAAATGCCGGATTCACAACAAGCTGGTTTGGAACGATTTCTATTTGGTCAAGCGGCCACAATTCTACAAAGAGATGTTTACTTTGTAATAGGGGTAACCCTTGTTGTGGTTGTTCTTATGATCTTATTATGGAAAGAAATTAAGGTGTTCTCATTTGATCCGATTTATGCGCATTCAATTGGGTTATCCACACAGTTTCTTAATATTGTATTATCTGGATTTATTGTCGCTGCAATTATTATGGGAATACAGATGGTAGGGGTTGTCTTAATGTCAGCACTTATTATTGCACCTGCAGTTGCTGCTCGACAATGGACCCGATCCTTAACAGGAATGACAATTCTTGCTGCAGTATTTGGTGCAATTTCAGGTCTTGGAGGAACCATCGTAAGTTCTCTCATAAATAAATTTCCTACAGGTCCTGCGATTGTCGTGATTGCAAGCAGTATTGTAATTGTAAGTCTTCTATTTGCTCCTGGACGTGGAATTATTAACAAAGGTCTCCGTCAACACGGTGCAAAACAAGCATTTGAAGCAGATATGGCAATTATTAATCTATTGACACATCAATTGCTTGATATTGATGCACAGTTTACAAAAGAGCAATTACAAGAAGCGTGTATTATTGATCATCATCGTGAAGGAAAATCGTTTGATCGTCTCTTCAACAATCTCAAGAAACGACATATGGTCGAACGGGTTGATGACTCAATGTACTTTAAGTTAACGCGTGTTGCGAAATTAGAATACGAACAAAATCGAGGTGATCAGTTATGACAATATCAATTCCAATGCAAATCATGATGATTGCGGTTGTCGTCGCTTTATCCTGTTCATTACTCGGTGTATTCTTAGTTCTTAAAAAAATGGCGATGATGAGTGATGCAATTACGCATACGATTTTATTGGGGATCGTTATCGGATTCTTTATAACACATGATTTTAACTCCCCAATCCTTATCTTAGGAGCATCCATTACAGGTGTACTCACCGTATACCTCATTGAGATGTTGCAAAGTACGCGTCTTCTTTCAGAAGAATCCTCAATTGGTGTTGTATTTCCACTGCTCTTTAGTATCGCAATTATCTTAATTACGCGATATGCAGGTTCGGTACACTTAGATACCGATGCAGTATTATTAGGTGAAATTGCTTTCGCGCCATTTGATACAATGCTCGTTCTTGGGATGGAGTTGCCAAAGAGTTTAGTTACGATGTCGGTTATACTCGTTGTTGATTTACTCTTTGTACTAATATTCTTTAAAGAACTAAAACTTACAAGTTTTGATCCACTTCTTGCCGCAACACTGGGCTTTGCGCCTGTACTCCTACATTATGCGTTAATGACGCTTATTTCAGTAACGGCTGTCGGTGCATTTAATGCCGTTGGATCGGTGCTTGTTATCGCATTTATGATTGGACCTCCAATCACAGCATTCTTATTGACACATGACTTAGTTAAATTGATTCTTATTAGTTCTGGGTTCGCAATCTTTAATGCCATCACGGGTTATCAATTCGCAAGTCACTTTGACGTTTCAATAGCTGGAAGTATGGCACTGATGACAGGAATCTCATTTGGTATCGTATTTCTCTTCTCGCCACGAGAGGGTTTAATTTCAAATAAAATTCGCCGTCACCAACAAAAAAGCGAATTTGCTGAACTTACAGTTCTCTTCCATCTGTTTAATCACGAAGAAAGTGAAGTAGAAGCAGAAGAAGCGGGTGTATGGAGTATTTATGAACACCTCAACTGGTCTCAAACAAAGATACAAAAAATTATTGAAAGTTTAGAAATGAAAAAGTATGTTACGATTGATCGAGATATCATTAAATTAACGGACTTGGGCCGTGAAGTAAGTATCAATCATGCTGAAACAATCTTTGACCGCTAGAAATAGCGGTTTTTTTTATGTCAGAATCCACACTTTATAATTCGGATTTGGTATGATGAATAGGGTGATAAATATGGAACTATCAATCTTAAACTGGATACAGACTTTGCGCACACCGATGTTGGATCGTTTTTTTGCGCTCTTTACATCATTGGGTGATCATGGTGAGATTTGGTTTATCATTTTAATAATCTTATTTATAATGAAAAAAACACGTAAAATCGCAATTTTAGGGCTCATTGCGCTTGCGATAGAAGTGGTCTTAATTAGCGGCATTATTAAACCAATAGTCATGCGTCCTCGACCTTTTTACGCTAATCCCGTAGATTTAATCATCTCGGTTCCGAGAGGATCGTCATTTCCTTCAGGCCATGCAGCCAGTTCATTTGCGGTTGCAATGATTCTGTACTTTAATCATATTAAATACAAGCCTATTTATCTCACTTTAGCGATTCTCATGGCATTTTCAAGGCTTTATGCTTATGTTCATTATCCATCGGATGTTTTGGTAGGGACGTTGTTGGGTATTCTAATCGCATATGAGGTTACGAAATATCAGGATGAACTCTTTAAAATCATGAATTCAATTCTAATTAAAATAGGTATAAAAAAAGAAATAGCTCCTTAAACGCTATTTCTTTTTCTTTTATCAAATCTCAACCGCACCACTTTTACTTTTATTAAAGTCTATCTCATAGGCCGTTTTGAAGTCAAATATTTTTCGCGGCATTGAGTTAATTTTGAAGCAAATATCATCAAGATATT